>CAJJDJ010000087.1 GCA_905182825.1 Thiotrichaceae bacterium UBA7359 | reverse complement strand
ATCTCTAAGATCATGTAGACATCGTCTTTGATGAGCTTACTGAATTGTTGAAGTTCAGACAGAATCAACTCAGATAGATTCTTATCGTGCTGAATTGCAAATTGAACGATTTTACCTACCGCTTCATGCGCATCTCTAAAAGGTAGGCCTTTTACCACTAAATAATCTGCGAGATCCGTTGCTGTAGAAAAACCAGATGCTGCAGCTCTATACATCGTTGCATGATTTACAGTAATCGTTGGTATCAAACCAGCATAAGCGATTAGAGACATCTTTACGGTATCAATCGCGTCGAATAAACTTTCTTTATCTTCCTGATTATCCCTATTATAAGCGAGTGGTTGAGCCTTCATTAGTGTAAGCAATGCCATCAAATCACCATAAACTCGACCTGTCTTACCTCTTATTAATTCGGGAATATCTGGATTTTTCTTTTGCGGCATAATAGACGAACCCGTGCACCAGGCATCACCTATGTCAATAAAGCCGCTGGCTTGTGACATCCAAATCACCAACTCCTCTGAAAATCGCGACAAATGCATCATGATTAAACTCGCAGCGGCAGTAAGCTCTATGGCAAAATCGCGATCACTAACTGAATCCAATGAGTTTTGTGTTATGCCATCAAAACCCAACTCCTTAGCAACCATATTTCGATCAATACGATAGCTTGTTCCTGCCAACGCCGCAGAGCCAAGGGGAAGCAAATTGAGTCTTTTACGACAATCATGCAGACGTGACCTATCTCGCAATAACATTTCTGCCCAAGCCAACTGATGGTGTCCAAAGGTAACCGGCTGTGCAGATTGCAGATGGGTAAAACCAGGCATTATAGTACCGATATGTTCATCGGCTAATGTCAATAATGCATTCAAAACAGCATCAATTTGCTTGCAAATAAGATCAATCTCATCTCGACAATACAAACGAATATCAGTCGCAATTTGATCGTTTCTCGAGCGGCCAGTATGTAGTTTTTTACCCACATCACCTATATCAGCTATTAAAACCGTCTCGATATTCATATGGACATCTTCAAGAGCGGCTAACCATTGGAAATTGCCATTTTTAATATCTTTAGCAATTTTCTTCAAACCACGAATAATTTGAGCACTTTCCTTTGTTGAGATGATACTGACCTTGCCTAGCATGCGCACGTGAGCTATTGAACCCATGATGTCATAATGGGCCAGTCGCTGGTCATACGAGACAGATTCGGTGAATTCTTCAACAAATTTATCTGTTGGGGCTGTGAATCTCCCAGCCCATGGTTTTTCTATATTTTTTGAGCTCATTTTGAGTGATAGTGTATTTATTTATTTACAATGAACAGTATAACTTATGGTCAACCTGCATATTACATGAGTACGCATTAAAAATGCCAAATCTTCATGAACAAGAGAAGTCTAGCTTTCTGCCAAATTTTTGCAGCGCGTACGTATTATTTATCGTTGTTCTTAGCGCAGAATTACTCGCAATCATTTTAACTCTGACATTACCGTTATACACAGAACAATTAATATTTAATTTTGCAATGAATTCACTTTACGTTCAGTGGGTTGCCTTATCCTGCGTTGGTGTTCTTTGCATGTTAAAACCATTCATTGTGAGACTCACAGAAAAAAAAGCTGCTACTTTTAGTTATCTATTAATATTGTTAATTACGTTCGTAGTAGCAAAATTAGCTTGGTGGTCATTGTATGTTTATCCAGAGAACATTGTTCCTAATCAAGAATTATATTTCTTCTTTCTAATACGTTCATTAGGAGTAGCTGCGATTGTTGGGGCGGTCGTATTACGCTATCTGTATTTACAACATCAATGGCGTAAAGATATCGAAGCTACTGCACTATTCCATTTTCAAGCCCTGCAGGCACGGATACGCCCTCATTTCTTATTCAATTGCATGAATACGATCGCCAGTTTAACACGCACCGACCCTGACTTAGCTGAACAATCGGTGTTAGATTTAGCTGAGCTATTCCGTGCAACTTTAATGGAACCCATCGAGTTATATCAAATATCTGATGAGTGGAGACTCTGCCAACATTATATCCGTATAGAAGGTCACCGTTTGGGGAGTCGATTACATGTAGAATGGAATATTGACTCATTACCTAATAATGCTTTAGTTCCTCCTTTGAGCCTTCAGCCATTACTAGAGAATTCCATTTATCACGGAATAGAACGATTGCCTGAGGGTGGCACCATAAATATTTGTGGTAAATTTGAAGATGAAAAACTTATTATCCTTTTCTCAAATCCCATACCTGCTAATAATTTTAATGAAACACATAAAGGAAATAAACAAGCACAGAGTAATATCCGCAAACGATTGATTAGCATTTTTGGTACTAAAAGTGACTTGATTATTGAGAATAAACAGCAGCAATATACCGTAAAACTGATCTTGCCTTACAGACGTTATGAAAATATTAATAGTTGATGATGAAGCTTTAGCCAGAGACAGGCTTCGAGAACTCGTAATTGAGTTATATCCAGAAACTATTACAATCGAAGCTAGCAATAGTAATGATGCATTAGATAGGATCTCGGAACATTTACCAGAAATAATTTTGTTAGATATCAACATGCCTGGCATGAATGGGCTTGAACTTGCCAGCCACCTACTAAAATTGAAATTACCGCCGGCAATAGTTTTTACAACAGCTCACCAAGCTCATGCATTAAGTGCTTTTGATACTAATGCTGTTGATTATTTACTAAAACCTATAAGAAAAGAACGTCTTAGAATTGCTATTGAGCGTGCTGCTACTATCAGTCAGTCTAAACTAGCTTTACTTTACAGTAATACAAAAGTAATTACTGCACGTAGACATCTTAGCGTTCTAGTTCAAGGTAACATTAGATTAATTGCTATCGAGAATATTTATTTTTTTAAAGCAGAACAAAAATATGTCACTGCAGCTTGGCCAGAGGGAGAAATACTTATTGATGAACCACTGGTTTCGCTCGAAGCAGAGTTTTCAGATCATTTCATCCGGATTCATAGAAATACATTAGTTGCGATTAAATATATAGAAGAACTCAGAAAAACAAACGAAGGTCAGCACGCCATAAAAATGGTAGACATTCAAATTGAATTATCAATAAGCCGACGACATTTTAGTGCCGTCAAAAAAATAATCAAACAGCGTTGACGATTTCGCGTGCTGCCGCCAATAATGCCAAACGAGCAATGACACCATAGGCATAAAATCGATTTTTGTGACAATCTGGTGCCTGTTTAGGGTCTGGAGAAATACAGCAATCTGCAAATGCTAGTGGCTCGAAACGCATGCCAGGAGCGTTCAGATTTTGACTTGCAGAACGTTTTTCATGAACACGGTAAAACCCACCGACAACCTGATGCCCCAACATATAAACTACTGGTTCAGCAACAGTTGCTTCATTACCCCAAGTTTCATTGGTATACACGCCTTCTTGAATAATAACCTGACTGACTTTTTGTCCCTCTTTAGTTGTCGCCATTTTAGTACGTTCTTTACGATTTAATGTTGATATTTCATCTGTATTTCGTATCGTCATAACGCCCATGCCGTATGTGCCTGCATCAGCCTTTACCATAACAAATGGCTCACAATCTAATTCATATTCATGATATTTAACTTGAATAGCCTTCAATAATGCATCAACATTTTTTGATAGACAATCAACCCCTTCACGTTTCATAAAATCAACCTCACCACAGTTTCGAAACATCGGGTCGATTAGCCATGAATCAATATTTATTAATTCAGAAAACTCTTGTGTGACTTGCTGGTAAAACTTAAAGTGATTTGATTTTAAACGAGATGACCAGCCTAAACTTGTTGGCGGCGTAACAATTTGTTCTAGGCCTTCTAATATTTTAGGTTTTCCTATCGCCAGATCATTATTCAATAAAATAAGATCCGGATTAAAATCACCAACAAAAATTCGGTCTATATCGCGCCTAATGGGCTCAAGACATACTGTTCGTGATGATTCAAGATCAATCTGCATAGGTTCATTCAAGTCAGGAATTAAACTACCAATGCGAACTTCAAAACCTGCTTTTTCAAGCATTGTTTGCAAACCAGCAATATTTTCCATATAGAATAAATTACGTGTATGGTTTTCCGGAATGATCAATATCTTGTCAATTGGTTTTTTTATCGCTTCAATAGCCATCTGAACAGCGTGAATGCATAATGCTTCAAATGAAGGATTTAGATTATTGAACCCTGCTGGAAATAAGTTTGTATCTACCGGTGCAATTTTATAGCCTGCATTACGTAAATCTACAGAAGCATAAAATGGAGCTTGTGTTTCACGCCAAGCATTTCTGAACCAAGACTCAATAAGAATTTGATTATCAAGCATCTGTTGTTCTAAATCCTGAAAAGGACCGGTTAATGCTGTTGTTAGATGTGGTACTGTCATCGTTTCATTCAAAGTCATGTCTATATCAAAATCCTAATTCATTATGCAGCTTAATCATTATAAATGGGTATGATGCACATTTAATTCAAGTCTCCCCATAGTTGCTGTGCATTACTTACCGCACAGATTACTGCGGTCTCAGTTCTCAATGTTCTTGGTCCTAAATTAATCGCAACACAGCCACTTTCTTGTGCTTTGTCAATTTCGACATCACTGAAACCTCCTTCTGAACCAATGAACAATGTCAAATCATTCTCTAAAAGATTAATATTCGACATAGATTGTTCACTCTCGGGATGCAATATTAGTCGAGTATTCGATGTTTCCAAGCCCAAACATTCGACAAATGACATCGGTTTTTCAATTGTCGTTAAATGATTTCTACCACATTGTTCAGTCGCACTAATTATTATATTTTTCCAATGCGTTAATTTATTATGCTCACGGCCACCCTGCATTCTCACATTACTAAACTCGGAGATAACAGGAATAATGTTTTTAACACCAAGCTCAACTGCCTTTTGAATCGAAAAATCCATATGCTTCCCCTTGGCAACTGCGAGACATAAATTAATGACTAACGGTGACTCATTTTTTTTTGATGATGATTCTTCGATCTTTATCTGTACACTTTTTCTATCAATTCCAATAATTTTAGACTGATATTCAAGACCAGAATCATCAATCAATTTTATTGGACCACCAATTTGCATTCTGAGAACACGAGAAATATGATTCACTTTATCGGGCGGTAAATTAATAGTTTCACCAACAATTAAAGGCATATCTATAAAAAGGCGGGGGACTCTCATCATTTGCTTTAAATATTATTCTTTATAACAATTAGTATCTCTTAATCTGAGAAAAAAATTAAAAACCATCCGGAGTTTAATCACCTTTCTGGTATAATAGTAGTTATCCATAAGTTCACCTAAGAAATTCTATTATGCAACATGCTAAATATTCAATCGGGCAGATTATTCATCATCGAAAATTTGATTATAGAGGCGTAATATTTGATATAGATGCTGCTTTTACTGGAACGAACGACTGGTATGATGCCGTAGCAAAATCAAAACCTCCGAAAGATGAACCTTGGTATCATATTTTAGTAGATAATTCACAACAAACTACTTATGTTGCAGAAAAAAATATTGAGTTTAATAAATCAGCTTCACGCATAGAACATCCACTAGTTAATTACTATTTTAAAAAATTTATCGATGGTCATTATCATCACAATAATACCAATAATTAATCCAAATCATGATTAAAAACATTAAAACTTATTTTGAATCTTTATTTAACAATGGTTCAACAGACGCGTCGTCAGATCATAAAACAATTGAATTAGCTACTGCTGTATTAATGATAGAAATTAGTTTAGCTGATGATCATATACAAGAGGAAGAAAGAAATACTATAAAAGTTATCTTACTAAAACACTTCAGACTGAGTGAAAAAGAAATTAATGAAATAATAGAATTAGCCGTAAATGAGGTTGACCATGCTGTATCTCTTTATGAGTTTACACAGTTTTTGAACGACACATTATGTATGTCGGACAAAGTTACCATCATAGAGCATTTATGGCATATTGCTTATGCTGATTCGGTACTTGATAAGTATGAAGAGTACTATATTAGAAAGATCGCAGACCTACTTTATATCTCACATTCAGACTATATACAGACTAAATTAAAAACGACTGAACAATCCTGATGATGCGCTATATATCTATATGATACGCATTATGGATATAGATTTAAAAAAATGCGTGAGAAGATATTCATCTTTAATGAAGTAATCTGATTAAACCTAACCGGAACTATCATTAATCTTTCGTGTTTATACCAATATTTTTTAAAATAGCGACACTTGCTTCAGATTGATTCATCGTATAAAAATGTAACCCTGGTGCTCCATTAGCAAGTAATTGTTCACATAGCTTGGTACTTACCTCTATGCCAAATTTCTGAATCGAGACACGGTCATCTCCAAACTCCTGAAGACGTTTCAAAATCCAGCGTGGAATTTCGGCACCACAGGCATCTGAAAAACGACATAACTGTGTGCATGTTACGATTGGCATAATGCCGGGCACAATTGGAATATCTATTCTCAATTTTTCACAACTATCGATAAAACGATAATACGCGTCGGGATTATAGAAATACTGCGTAATTGCAGCATCGGCACCTGCGTCGACTTTTCTTTTAAAATTCTCAAGATCTTTTTGGGCGCTCGGCGCCTGTGGATGGAACTCAGGATAAGCAGCGACTTCAATATGAAAGTGATCTCCCGTCTCTCGACGTATGAATTCGACTAATTCACTTGCATAACGTAACGGGCCACCGCTAATTGAGCCTGAAGGCAAATCTCCGCGTAAAGCAACAACATTTCGAATTCCACCTTCAATATATGAATCCAATATTGTTTTAATCTCCCCCACCGTGCTACCGATACATGAAACATGTGGGACACCATCAATACCAGTTTTTTTAAAGATATCCATAACAGTTTCAAATGTTCGTTCACGTGTACTACCACCAGCTCCAAATGTCACCGAGAAGAAACTTGGATTAAGCCGCGCCAGACGTTCGGTTGTCATTTGCAATTTACCTACAGCTTCCAGTGTTTTTGGAGGGAAAAATTCAAAGCTAAATTTTGGTTTGTACTGTTTTTGCGATTCCATTATTGAATCCTGTGAGACACACCATGAACATTGAAATATCTACCCTCCTTCTACAGAGGGTAGATGACGAATACTAGTAACGATAATTATCAGGTTTATAAGGTCCATCAATCGACACGCTAATATAACTCGCTTGTTCTTGAGTTAGCGTTGTCAATTTTGCACCAATTCTATCAAGGTGAAGCCTAGCAACCTTTTCATCAAGATGTTTAGGTAAGACGTAAACGTCTTTACCATAGTTTTCGCCACGAACGAATAATTCAATTTGCGCTAACACCTGATTAGTGAATGAATTAGACATAACAAAACTCGGGTGCCCTGTACCACAACCCAGATTAACTAGACGCCCTTTAGCGAGCAATATGATGCGTTTCCCATCGGGGAATATGACATGATCTACCTGTGGCTTAATTTCTTCCCACTCATACTGTTCGAGACTAGCAATATCAATTTCATTATCAAAATGTCCGATATTACAAACAATAGCCTGATCTTTCATTTTAACTAAATCATCATGACGAATAATGTTGAAGTTACCGGTAGTTGTAACAAAAATATCAATTTGTTCAACAACATCTTCTAGCCTGACAACACGGTAACCTTCCATCGAAGCTTGTAAGGCGCATATTGGATCAACTTCTGTAATCCAGACCGTCGCACCCAAACCACGAAGGGACTGTGCGCTTCCCTTTCCAACATCACCATAGCCCAACACCAATGCTACCTTACCGGCAATCATTACATCGGTAGCACGCTTGATACCATCAACTAGAGATTCACGACAACCATACAAATTATCAAATTTAGATTTAGTAACAGAGTCATTAACATTTATCGCAGGAAAAGGTAAGTCACCTTTCTTTTGCATTTGATACAATCGTTGCACGCCTGTTGTAGTTTCTTCTGTTACACCTTGAATACAGGCGAGGGTACGAGAATAAAATGTACTATCTTGAGAAAGTTTATTTTTTATTGAGGCAAACAAAAATGTCTCTTCTTCAGAACCAGGATTATCAAGAACAGACATATCACTTTCTGCTTTGGTCCCCAGAATCAAAAGCATGGTTGCATCACCACCATCATCCAAAATCATATTTGGTGAACCGCCATCAGACCATTTCATTATGCGATGAGTGTAATCCCAGTATTCTTCAAGTGTCTCGCCTTTATAGGCAAACACAGGAATATTTTTATCAGCCATTGCTGCCGCTGCATGATCTTGAGTTGAATAAATATTGCATGAGACCCAGCGCACTTCCGCACCTAGAGCACATAAGGTTTCTATCAAAACAGCGGTTTGAATAGTCATATGTAATGAACCAGCAATGCGTGCACCTTTTAAAGGCTTTTCTGTTTTATATTCTTCTCGAATAGAGACCAGACCTGGCATTTCAGTTTCGGCGATACGAATTTCTTTATGACCCCAGTCAGCCAAAGAAATGTCAGCAACATGATAGTCGTGTTTAACAGATATAGCAGCTACGCTCATATTGTTTCTCCTATAAAAACAATTAAGCGAGCGCCGTTGCAAATGATCCGTGTTTGTCTGAGCCTAGCGGATTAGAAATCCGTCGCAACGCTCCTCAGAACTACGGTTATAAAATTCTAGGCTACAGTATAATCCTTCCTGCTTTTAGATTCAAAGGTGTTGTCGTTAGAAAATCAAAGAACTTAAGTTAATGTCTATGATAAAATGTCACGCAATTCATCTGCCTTATCTGTCTTTTCCCAAGGCAAATCAATATCGCAACGACCAAAATGACCATAAGCCGCCGTTTGACGATATATCGGCCGTAAAAGGTCTAGCATATTGATAATGCCTTTGGGACGGAGATCAAAAACTTCTCTTACAGCATCAATCAATTTTGATTCT
Source organism: Thiotrichaceae bacterium UBA7359 (assembly GCA_905182825.1). Lineage (GTDB taxonomy): Bacteria > Pseudomonadota > Gammaproteobacteria > Eutrophobiales > Eutrophobiaceae > UBA7359. Next base: position 19,031 of record CAJJDJ010000087.1, on the reverse strand, counting down.
TCAACCTTGCCTGTACCGAACGTCTCGATACTAATTGAGGTTGGCTTCGCAATACCGATTGCATAAGACAATTGTAATTCACAGCGGTCCGCGAGGCCCGCAGCAACAATATTCTTAGCTACATAACGCGCTGCATAGGCAGCCGAACGATCTACTTTGGAAGGGTCTTTGCCAGAAAAAGCGCCACCACCATGACGAGCCATGCCCCCATAAGTATCAACGATAATTTTGCGCCCAGTTAAGCCGCAATCGCCCACAGGTCCTCCGATAACAAAACGGCCTGTAGGATTAACAAGGTATCGTGTTTTATCATTTATCATGTTGACTGGTAATACAGGTTTAATGATTTCTTCTATAACAGCTTGTTCGAGATCTTTATGTTCAATATCTGGATCATGTTGTGTGGATAAAACGACTGTCTCGATATAACTAGGCTTGCCGCCTTCATAAGCAACAGTTACCTGTGATTTAGCGTCGGGTCTTAACCAGGCTAATTTGCCTACTTTTCGAATTTCGGCCTGCTTTTTAACAAGTAGATGTGAATAAGTGATTGGAAAAGGCATCAAAACATCTGTCTCGTTACAAGCATAGCCAAACATCAAGCCCTGGTCGCCAGCGCCCTGATTTAAATCTAAGCCTTCACCTTCATTCACGCCTTGAGCAATATCTGGTGACTGTTTATCAATGGAGACTAATACCGCGCAAGACTCCCAATCAAAACCCATATCTGAATGATCATAGCCAATTTCACGGATTGTCTGACGAGCTACGTCTTGCATGTCAACATAGGTTGATGTTGTAATTTCTCCTGAAAGGACAACCATTCCTGTGTTGACCATTGTCTCACAAGCAATACGTGCCTTATTATCGTCAGTAAAAATTGCATCGACAACAGCATCAGATATCTGGTCCGCGACCTTGTCTGGGTGACCTTCAGAAACTGACTCCGAAGTGAATAAGTGATTGTTAGCCATATTTATTCCATAAACATTATAAGTAGTTTTTTAAACGCACGAATACTATCCTCATTAGAGCTTTATCGCACGAAATATGATGATATTTATCAAACACGTTATATTTAAAACATAAATACCGATATAGGAGAGCTAAATTATGGTGTTGATGGAAACCCCATTTTGTAATTTTGGTGAAAAAGCATTCAAATTTAATCTTACTGACACAGACGGAAAGGAATGGTCGTTAACTGACTTTACCGGGAGAAATGGAACACTAATTATGTTTATTTGCAATCATTGTCCTTATGTAAAGGCTATACAACGAAGACTTGTTGATGATGTATTGAAGCTACTAGACATCGGAATTAATAGTGTTGCCATCATGTCAAACGACGCCAATGATTACCCCGAAGATTCTTTAGAAAACATGAAAAAAGTAGCAACTAAATTTAATTACCCATTCCCATATTTATGGGATGAGTCTCAAGAAGTTGCCAAGGCTTATGACGCGCGGTGCACACCAGACTTTTTTGGCTATAACTCATCGCTGGAATTGCAATATCGAGGCAGACTTGATGACAGCGGAATGAAAACATCCTTAAATACTAACAATCATGATCTTCTTGAAGCCATGATTGAGGTCGCCAATACAGGAAAAGGACCAAAACATCAGATTCCTAGCATTGGTTGCTCTATAAAATGGAAAAATAGTATTTAGGATCTTGCTCCAAAGTGACAGTTAAGCCACAATATACGGTTTTATTTTAGATAAAAATCTGCCTACATTCTTATAGTGTTATTGAGCTCGAATTAGGCTAAACACGTGGTAGTCATCGTCATTTGGTGACTCAATATCACACTTTGAATGCAGCAATAATTATTTTAGGCTCATTAGCCATACTGGAGGAACTACTATGCTGACAAGGCATGAACTTGCCAATGCGATTCGTGCTTTAAGTATGGATGCTGTGCAAAAAGCAAATTCTGGGCACCCAGGTGCTCCAATGGGCATGGCAGATATTGCTGAGGTTTTATGGAATGATTTTCTAAAACATAATCCAGCAAATCCAAAGTGGGATAATCGTGATCGCTTCGTTATGTCAAATGGCCATGGCTCGATGCTGGTCTATTCATTATTACATCTAACAGGTTATGACCTACCACTTGAAGAACTGAAACAATTCCGACAACTACATTCGAAAACACCAGGACACCCTGAATACGGTTATGCTCCAGGTGTTGAAACTACAACAGGCCCATTAGGGCAGGGTTTAGCCAATGCAGTAGGAATGGCATTGGCTGAGTCAATGCTTGCTGCAAAATTTAATCAATCTAATTATGAAATTGTAAATCACCACACTTACGCCACTGTCGGTGATGGATGTCTGATGGAAGGCATATCCCATGAAGCCTGTTCTCTAGCGGGAACGTTGGGACTTGGCAAATTAATCACTATCTATGACAGTAATCAGATCTCTATTGATGGTGATGTTTCTGGGTGGTTTACAGAAGATGTGGCTAGAAGGTTTGAGGCCTATGGTTGGCATGTCATTTCTGAAGTTGATGGACATAGCCCTGATGAAATCAAGCTAGCATTGGCAGCAGCCAAGCTGAATAAAGAACAACCTAGCTTAATCTGTTGTAAGACTATTATCGGTTGGGGTTCTCCAAACAAAGAAGGTAAAGAATCAAGTCATGGTGCACCACTAGGCGACGAAGAAATAAAACTTACACGCAAAAGGCTTGATTGGAATCATGAACCTTTCGTGATTCCTGATGAGTATTATTCTGCATGGGATGCTAAACAACGCGGAAAGGAACTTGAGTCTGAGTGGCAAAATTTATTTGTGGCTTATGAATTAGCGCATCCCAAACTCGCTAGAGAATATAAACGACGACAACAAGGAAGCTTACCCGACAATTGGGATGATCTTGTTAAGGGATTTATTACGAGAACTAATAATAAAGCGGAAACAATAGCCTCACGTAAGGCATCACAAAATACGATAGAAGCTTTTGCTGTAGAACTTCCGGAGATGGTTGGTGGCTCGGCAGACTTAACTGGGTCCAACTTAACTAACTGGTCAGGTTCAGTGACCATTAGTAAAAATGATAAAAATGGTAACTATATCTCTTATGGCGTTCGAGAGTTTGCCATGGCCGCCATAAATAATGGTATCACTTTGCATGGTGGATTCATCCCTTACTCTGGTACTTTCTTGATGTTTTCTGAATATGCGAGAAATGCCTTGCGTATGTCAGCTCTAATGAAAATACAAAATATATTTGTATTCACACATGATTCGATTGGTCTTGGCGAAGATGGACCCACCCACCAGGCTGTTGAACAAGCAGCCACACTTCGTCTAATGCCAAACATGTCCTTATGGCGACCCTGTGATGCAGTGGAAACTGCAGTTGCCTGGCAAGCAGCAATTGAACGACGTGATGGGCCAAGCAGTTTATTATTTTCGCGTCAAAGTTTGGCGCATATGCCAAGAAATGAATCGCAACTACAAAAAATACAACGCGGTGGATATATTTTAATTGATGGAACTGATAATCCTGATGCCATCATCATTGCGACAGGTTCTGAAGTTGAAATAGCTATTAACGTTGCAACACAATTAAATAACGAAAATAGAAACATTCGCGTTGTATCAATGCCCTGTACTTTTGTTTTTGATCAACAAAACGAAAGCTATAAAGAAAGTGTTTTACCAAACTCTTGTCGCAAGCGTCTGGCGGTTGAAGCCGGTGTTACTGATTACTGGAGAAAATATATTGGCCTAGATGGTATTGCGTTAGGTGTCGATACGTTCGGTGAATCTGCCCCAGGGAAGGTAGTATTTGAACTTTTTGGATTAACTGAAAAAAATATGAAACAACAGCTTAATGATTTAATAACCGAAACAAAATAAATGAATACTGGAGCATAAGAATGGCAATTAAAGTAGGCATCAATGGCTATGGTCGTATCGGTCGCAATATTTTGCGCGCATTATATGAGTCCGAACGAACCGACGAGATCAACATTGTAGCAATTAATGATCTGGGCAATGCATATACCAATGCACACCTTACCCAATACGATACTGCTCATGGAAAGTTTCCTGGCACTGTTGTTGTCGAGAATGAAGACATGATGATTAATGGTGATAGAGTACGTGTTTTGTCTGAACGTGACCCTGCAAAATTACCCTGGGGTGAATTAGGGGTTGATGTTGTACTTGAATCGACTGGTTTCTTTGCTAGCAAAGCAAAAGCAAGCGCACATCTCGAAGGTGGAGCAAAAAAAGTTATAATCTCAGCTCCGGGTGGCGGTGACGTTGATGCAACTATTGTTTATGGTGTCAATCATGACGTACTAAAATCGAGCGACACCGTCATTTCTAATGCATCTTGTACGACAAATTGCCTCGCACCTATAGCAAAAGTAATAAACGAAAATATTGGCATGGTTGCTGGCATCATGACAACTATTCACGCTTATACAAACGATCAAGTACTAACAGATGTTTATCACTCGGATTTACGTCGTGCTCGATCTGCGACCATGTCCATGATACCAACAAAAACAGGGGCGGCGGCGGCCGTTGGTTTAGTATTACCCGAACTTAATGGAAAGCTTGATGGTTATTCAATGCGTGTTCCAACAATCAATGTTTCTGTAATTGATTTGAGTTTTACGGCCGCCAGAGAAACTAACATAAATGAAATAAATCAATTCATGAAAGATGCTGCGGAAGGTTCATTAAAAGGTGTGCTTGCCTATAATGAACTGCCTCTTGTTTCTGTTGACTTTAACCATGATCCAGCATCAGCAACTTTTGACGCATCTTTGACTAAAGTTATTGAGGGGACTCTTGCGAAAGTAACAGCTTGGTATGACAATGAATGGGGCTTTTCAAACAGGATGTTAGATACCACAATTGCTTTAATGAATGCTAAGTAAACGAGTTGCTACGTGACCATACTAGTAAAACTTGCTGACCTAGAACTGTCGGGGAAAACAGTACTAATTCGCGAGGACTATAATGTCCCGATAAGAGATTTTGAGATCTCCAGTGACATACGTATTCGAGCAACATTACCTACTTTAACTAAATTATTGGAAGCGGGGGCAAAGGTAATAATAATATCTCATCTCGGTCGTCCCATAGCTGGTAAATATGACGAAAAATTTTCACTTGCACCAGTTGCAAAATGCTTGGGCGATCTTCTTAACCTTAGCGTCCCTCTTATAAAGAACTGGACCAATGGTATTGATATGACGGATCATCAAATTGTTCTTTGTGAGAATGTAAGATTTGAAAAAGGTGAAACAATGAATAATGATGCGCTTGCTCGCAAGATGGGGCGACTCTGTCAGGTCTATATTAATGATGCTTTTGCAACTGCACATCGTGCACAAGCATCGACACATGGCGTTGCCAAATATGCTGCAGTATCTGCTGCAGGACCATTACTTATAAATGAATTAAAGGCACTGACCAAGGTACTCAGAAATCCTGAAACACCACTTGTTGCAATAGTAGGCGGCGCAAAAGTATCTAGTAAACTAATCATACTTGAAACACTCTTGGAAAAAGTTGACCAACTAATAGTTGGTGGTGGAATTATAAACACATTTTTAAAAGCAGCTGGCTATGAAGTCGGCAAGTCTCTTTATGAAGCTGAATTGGTTGAAACCGCCAGCAAGTTAATGAAGCAAGCCAAAGCAAATGGTTGTCAAATTCCGCTACCGATAGATGTCATTTGTGGCAAAGAATTTAATGAGGAGACCATAGCAGTAACGAAGCATATTAGTAATATAGAAACAGACGATATTATTATGGATATAGGTCCGGAAACATCCAAACAACTAAGTAAACTAATAGGAAAAGCAAATACTATCTTTTGGAATGGCCCCCTTGGTGTATTTGAGTTTAATCAATTCAGTCAGGGCACAGAGAATCTAGCAAACTCAATCGCTGAAAGTGATGCATACTCGATTGCGGGAGGAGGAGATACTATTGCCGCAATCTCTAAATTTAATATTGAAGATAAGGTTTCATATATTTCAACTGGTGGGGGTGCTTTCCTTGAATTCTTAGAAGGTAAGAAACTTCCTGCTGTTGAAATATTAGAAGAGGCTGCTCGCGCATGGAGAGCGATGGAACGAGCAAGAGAATTGTAAATTTCATCTTATTTTGACTGACAAAATATATTTTTGCCCCCCTGATCATGAAAACACATAAAATACGACGGATGACTACATCTTAATGAGAAGGACTAAAATCATTGCGACCCTCGGTCCTGCCACGGACAAACCCGGAATGCTGGAAAAACTGCTTGTTGCAGGAGTTGATGTCTTTAGGCTTAATTACTCACATCAAACACATGCTGATCACGAAAAAAGAATGAAAGAGATTCGTCGTCTTTCACAACAACATAAACATGCTGTTGCTGTAATAGCAGACTTGCAAGGCCCCAAGATTCGCATAGAACGATTTAAGAATGGTAAAGTTCAATTGCATGAAGGTACAAAATTTAGCATCAATACTAAACTTGCTAGTGATGACGGTGATGAAACACAGGTTGGGGTTAGTTATAAAGCACTTCCCACAGATGTGAAAGCGGAAGATAAATTAATGATCGATGATGGCAGGATTGTATTAAAAGTCAATGTTGTTGATAAACATATCATTGATTGTGAAGTAATCACTGGTGGCATACTTAGTAATAATAAAGGTATTAATTTGCAAGGCGGCGGTTTGTCCGCAAGCGCCGTCACCGAAAAAGATATCGAAGATATGAAGCATGCGGCCAAAGTAAAAGTCGACTATGTTGCAATCTCATTTCCGAGAGACGCTGACGATATCAAAATAGCTCGCAAGATGATGGAAGAATGTAATTGTAAAGCACAATTAATTTCAAAGATTGAACGCGCTGAAGCGCTTAATCACATTGAAGAAATGATTAAAGCATCTGATGCTATAATGATTGCACGTGGCGATCTTGGAGTAGAAATTGGCGATGCATCCTTACCGCCCGTGCAGAAAAGTTTAATCCAGATGGCTAGAGAAATGGATCGTGCTGTCATCACTGCTACACAGATGATGGAGTCTATGATCGAAAATAAAATACCAACACGAGCTGAAGTATTTGATGTCGCTAACGCCGTAATTGATGGAACTGATGCGGTAATGTTATCTGGTGAGACAAGTGTAGGACACTACCCCGATAAAGTTGTCGAAGCAATGTCTAGTATTTGTGAAGAAGCAGAAAAACAACATAGTGTTCGCGTATCAGACCATCGTATTAATCAAAGCTTTAAAACTATTTCTGAAGCCATAGCAATGTCCAGCATGTATTCAGCTAATCACATCGGCGCTAAGGCAATCTGCAGTCTGACAGAAACTGGTGATACTTGCTTATGGATGTCGCGTATTAGCTCAGGCATACCTATTTTTGCGTTTGCTCGACATACATCCACACGAAGACGTGTTGCATTATATCGTGGCGTATATCCAATGAAGTTTGATATTACTCATGCCGATCCTTTGGAAGCCAATAAACAAATGATAGACCAACTGATCACTGAAGGCGTCGTGAAAGAAGGTGACTTTGTTATTATTACCAAGGGTGACTTGCGTGGCAGACGTGGCGGCACCAACAACATGAAGATTGTTCAGGTAGGACAAGCTTTGGAACATACTCTCTAATTGTTTAATTTCTAAACACATCTTAATAAACCTATTAGTGTTAACGAGGAAAATAAAATGAGCGCAGCAGAACTTGAAACCACAGCAAAAGCAATGGTTGCAAAAGGTAAGGGCATACTTGCTATTGATGAAAGCACGCCAACCATCAAGAAAAGATTCGATACGATTGATTTTGAATCAACAGAACAAAATCGTCGAACATATCGAGATTTACTAATAACTAATCCGGGCGGCAATGAATTTATTAGCGGCATAATTCTTTATGATGAAACTATTCGTCAAGCTACTAGCGATGGCACACCATTCCCCAAGACATTAATAGATCATGGCATCATGCCAGGTATAAAAGTTGATACTGGCGCGAAAAATTTTGCTTTGCATACAAATGAAAAAATAACAGAAGGGCTTGATGGCTTACGTGACAGATTAACTGAGTATAAATCGCTTGGTGCTAAATTTGCTAAATGGCGTGCAGTCATAACTATTGGAGAAAACGTTCCTAGTCAAGCGTGTGTTGAAGCAAATGTTCATGCACTTGCCCGATATGCCGGACTCTGTCAGGAAGCTGGAATTGTGCCGATGGTAGAGCCTGAAGTCCTGATGGATGCTGATAATACGATTGAACGTTGCTACGAAGTTACTGAGATGACTCTGTCAGCATTGTTTAGAGCGCTTAAGAGTCAAGATATCAGTGTTGAACATACCATACTCAAAACTAATATGATTATTTCAGGAAAGCAGTGTTCAAAACAGGCGAACGTCCAAGAAGTCGCTGATCAAACCGTAAGTTGCTTAGTAAAAAATGTACCTGCTGAACTACCAGGCATCGTCTTTCTTTCCGGTGGACAGAGCGCCAAACTGGCAACAGCTCATCTGAATGCTATGAATGCAAGTAACCCAGAATTACCATGGCCACTTAGTTTTTCATACGGACGCGCACTACAAGAACCTTGTCTAAATGCGTGGGGCGGTAAAGAGTCAAACCTTGAAGCAGCACAGAGGGCCTTATTGCACCGTTCGGAATGCAATAGCCTCGCTTGTAAAGGCATATATAACGCTGATATGGAAAGTACCACGTAGAGTTTATTTATGTCAGTTGACGACTTAACTAAAGAAGCAAAAATTGCCTATCAAGCATTTCAGGATATGAGCATAAGCAAGCAAGCTTATTTTCATTTTCTGCAAGATATTGATATGAAATATAAACAAGGTGGGTCAGCAAGCATCGCGGAAAATCTGCAACTGGAAAAATTACTCGGCATACATGACAAGAATGTTATCGCATTCAATACAGCAATGACTGTTGTCGAAAATATTGAAGCAAGACATGCGTTGATAAAAATGATGTCTTAGAAAAGATAAAACCGATCACCCGTTTGATTAAATATAGTTAGCGTCGAAAGCCATATTCAAGAACATAATATTCAGGGTTTAAATCAGCCAAATGTCCCCGCAGTTTTGCTAACTCTGCTTCCGGACCATGAACCTCAAGTCGAACAATCTCGCAAATCTTTAATGCTTCACCAAGTTTGGAGCCGGCATTTTCAATGTGTGCTAACACAGCTTCTGAGTCGGCATACCCTTCTCGACAATGTATAACGTCATCTTTAATACTGAAGCCATAATAAAGGCAGTTCGGTTCATTCTTCTCAGTTATTTCCATAAACTCTTTAAATAAACCTTTAAATTCTTCAAGTCTTCCTTCCGCCACTTTAAAATAAGGCACTAACGTACAACATGTATCTTATGTCGCCATCATTCAATCCTCTCTATTTTAGTCATTATTAAATTAATTCATCTTGACTCTGTCTTTACCAAAAAATTCTGGTGCCTGTACAGAGAGGATTTTAAGCGGAACAGACGAAAGCACCTTGACCCCATGCGGCATTCCTTGCGGTACTCTTATATAATCACCCGCAGTAATCTCCATACTTTGTTCTCCAAGTTGCAACTGCGCTTTACCTTCCAAGACATAAATTGTTTCTGAATGTTTAACGTGCTTATGTAATGGGACCTTATTTTTCACAAAAATTACAAAATCTGTTGAAAATGAATCACTAGCAAGCTTAACAACATGAATATTTTCAAGGTTTTCTGGCGACATAATGTCTGATATCACCAGTCTTTCAGCATAAACTTGTCCTGATAATACCAAACTTACTAAAAATAAATAATAGTTCAATTTCATACTAGTTTTTCCTCTGTAGTGTTAAATAAAGACGCTTTTAACCTTCGGGATATATTACCAACACAACGCAGCCTGATTCTGATTTTGGCGCATGCGATGTGCCTTTTGGTAAATGCAGAAAACTACCTGCATGAAAATCTTCTCGGCCGTCGTTGAAGACACCAGAAACGACATATATTTGTTCTGGACCAGATTCATGAACGTCTATCCCAGGAAACACTGCACCAGCTTTAAATTCATAGACCAAGGCTCTTTTACTATTTTCACCCTCCCAAAGATTTCGTTCAGTTATGCCTTCTGCACATTCCGTCGCATCAATATTATTCCAATTTGCTACTACTGCTCCTGTAAAATCTAATTTCTTGCTCATTTTAATACTCCTATAATATGTTGTTTAGTCACTTTCTATTTAGAACAAGATTACAATAAATACGTTATCTATGTGACAATCAATCAACTGTCACACAAATAATTTAAGTTAAAAGTATTACATACTAATTTTTATAATAATACGTTGCAGAAAATGCTTGATACCATAATTGAAAATTTAAACATTTAAGTAAGCGAGCAGCCGGGTGCTCGATCATTAACTTTGTATCTGACCTGTTAAATACAGAGCCATTTCTCGGCAAAGGAGCAAATGAGGCATTAAAATTTAGACTTAAGTTGGCTAAAGAACGAGAGAAACTTGACGAAACATATGACCCTGATGCCCTTGGTACATACTTCATAATAATTATACAGGGGATATTGTTGGTGTCGACTAGGACGACAAATACCGTGGGCATGGAATGTGCATTTGCTACATTTCCCATTAGCAATAAAGTAGCAGACTAGTCTTGGCCTTAGTATAAATATTTTCTTACCTAACGCAGTGACTCGCTATAAAGCGAGCTATATCTTAAAGAGAAATTAGCTTACTGAATAACCTCGTAGTAACTAAAAGCTACCTTCCCCGAGCATATTCACCATTCGTTCAAAGATCGCGCTATGAATTTTAGATAAAAGCTTGTTACCTTTGAAAGTCTTAGTTTCAGATAGAAGCAACTATAATATCCATTGTTCAAATGAGAGCTTGATAAAATTTAATATAAGCGGTTATTTAGTTGACGACCTTCTTTGTCCTACAACAAGATAGTACTGACGAAATTAATATCCGTTTTACGGTATACATCTCTCTATGCTAATTTTTTAAATATGTTTGGTTAATAACTTGTCAAGATTATTAGCAAAGGCTTGTCTGTCATTTTTATTTAATGCTGGTGGCCCACCTGTCTGCACACCGCTACTACGCAAAGTATCCATAAAGTCTCTCATGCTCAAGCGTGCTTTTATATTGTCTGTCGTATAAAGCTCTCCGCGCGGATTAAGCGCAATACCTCCTTTCTCAATGGCCTCTGCTGCTAAAGGAATGTCTGCGGTAATAACAAGATCACCTGGTTCAAGCCTTTTAACTATTTCATTATCCGCAACATCAAAACCAGATGAGACGAGCACAAACTTTATATTTGATGATGATGGTATTTGGATAGATTTATTAGCAATCAATGTCACCAATATACCTGCTCTATCAGCAGCTTTAAACAGAATATCTTTTATCACTACTGGACAAGCATCTGCATCGACCCAAATTTTCATTTCATTTAGTTTCCTTTGAATATGCCGAGAGTCTTAATTGCAAATACGAAGGACGACTGTCTATAAGAATGACCTTTATAAATTTTGCAGACGTCTCTGATTTTAGATTAGAACTAACAAGTAATAACAGTCAGACAGATACGGTCATGATCCCTGCTACATATTTCCACGCAATACTACCGAGCATATAATGCTATTTTTATTCGCCCTCTTAATCTGTGTATTTTCTCGTCGCTGTTACTATCCTTATACAAACAGTCAGGCAAAATAAGACTCGAAATCGCTACATAAAGCACCATATTCAATGAATCAAATTACTATCTTCTTTATTTAACTGACGAACACCAAATCTTTAACCGGCACAAACTGATCACCCTGATTACCAAATAAACTACCACTTTCAATATCGAAGTACCATCCATGTATAAATAATTTGCCCGCGTCATAACGTTCTTTTATCCAAGGAAAAGTCTTTAGATTATTAAGCGACATTTGTATCGATGCCTTTTCACATCTAATGCATTGTGCATCAAAGTCTTCATCAGCATAACCATTGACAACTGCTTCCCTTGCCGACTTGGCTATTTTCATCCATGGATCAATAAATCCATATTCATGATCAAGATGATCACCTTCCATTAAACTTTTTATACCACCACACTGACTATGTCCAAAAACAATAATATGCTTTACATCCAGATGCTTTATTGCAAACTCCATTGCGGCACTAGTACCGTGAGATTTACCATCTACCTTGTTGACCGGGACCAGGTTTGCAACATTACGAATTACGAATATATCACCAGGCATGGTATCCATAACCTGTGTGGGATGTACTCGTGAATCACAACAAGAAATAACTAAAAATTTTGGTGATTGGCCTTGTTCAAATAAGCTATTATATATTTCAGGTTGTTCCTGAAAATATTTTTTATAAAAGCGTTGATACCCATCAATTAGTTTTTTTACTTCTTGCACTTCACGAACCTCTATGTGTACTACGAAATAAGTTTGTCACGCGCTTCTTCATATTTTGCAGCGGTATTTCTTATAACTTCCTCAGATAGACTTGGCCCAGGCGCAGTTTTATCCCAGTCCAATGTTTCTAAATAATCACGTATGTATTGTTTATCAAAACTCGGTGGGCTGGTCCCAACTTCATATGATTCTACTGGCCAAAAACGAGATGAATCTGGTGTTAGTACTTCATCTATTAAAATAAGCTGATTATTCTCATCGACTCCAAACTCAAACTTGGTATCTGCAATAATAATATTTCTTTTTCGCGCATACTCGGCAGCTTCGGAATAAATTTTTAAACTAACATACCTTACTTGTTCTGCCAGATCACGGCCTATCAATTTTACTGTCTTCTCAAAATCAATATTTTCATCATGCTCACCAACACCGGCTTTCGTCGCTGGCGTAAAAATTGGCCTTGGTAATTTTTGTGCTTGTTGCAAGCCTGATTGCAGACTCATTCCGCAAACTTCACCGGCAGCCTGATAGTCCTTCCAGCCAGAACCAATCAAGTAACCACGAATGACTGCCTCTATGGGTAAGGCCTTTAATTTTCGTACAACAATAGATCGCGACTCTAATATCTCAAGATCTTCATTTTCCTTAATGACATCATTTACAGCGATACCAGTAAGATGGTTGGGGATGATATCTTTACAATGATTGAACCAAAAGTTTGATACCTCGGTTAAGATACTTCCTTTGCCTGGTATAGGATCCGGCAAAATCACATCAAAAGCTGAAAGTCGATCACTAGTAACAATTAATATATGCTCAGCATCGATATTATAAATATCCCTGACCTTACCGCTACTAATAAGTGACAAGCCTTTAATGTCGGAGCGATAAAGTGTGTCTGAATTGAGCTTCATATATAGATTGATTGATTCTCTAAAAAGAGACCTATTATCCCATACTACTTCTATTTCGGCTATTGCTTGCTATAACAAGCTAACATATTGCACATAAGGAACTTCTGCTTGTTCATAGTATTGGTATAAGTACAACGATGCAGAATTTATTAGAAAACAATTCTTACCTTATTTTCGTTTTGCCCAGGAATCGCGCAAGGTAACAGTTCTATTAAATACTGGTTTACCATTCACTTGATCTTTATTATCAACACAAAAATAACCCGTTCGTTCAAATTGAAAAACATCTTCTTTTTGTACGCTCGCTAATGAAGGCTCAAGATGGGCTTCTTTTATAACTTTTATAGAATCAATATTAAGAAATCCTTTCCAGTCTTGTTGATGTTTATTGCTGTCCGGCTTAGGGTCGTTGAATAAACGATCATACAGACGCACTTCTGTTTGTAAGGCGTGCTCAACGGACACCCAGTGAATAGTCCCTTTAACCTTACGGCCATCAGGCGAGTCACCACCTTTCGTCTCTGGATCATAGGTGCAATGTAACTCAACAATATTTCCTACATCATCTTTAATGACTTCATTACAAGTAATGAAATAAGCATAGCGTAACCTTACTTCACGACCTGGCCCTAGGCGAAAGAATTTTTTAGGCGGGTCTTCCATAAAATCGCTTTTCTCTATATAAAGAACTTTTGAAAAGGGTAATTGACGCTGGCCCATATCTGAATTATTTGGATGATAAGGTGCGTCCAGAGATTCTGTTTTATTTTCAGGATAATTATCAATCACAACCTTTAGTGGATCTAACACACCAAGCACACGTCGAGTTCGTTTATCAAGATCTTCACGTACACAATTCTCTAACACACCCACATCGATTACGGTGTCTGTTTTGGTAACACCGATACGACCACAAAAGTCACGGATTGATTCCGGCGTATAACCACGCCGACGCATCCCAACAATGGTAGGCATACGTGGATCATCCCAACCGGACACGTGTCCATCCGTCACCAATTCATTTAATTTACGCTTACTAGTAACCGTATAATTTAAATTCAAACGGGCAAACTCAATCTGTTGTGGGTGACACGGCACTGGTAATTGTTCAAGAAACCAATCATACAAAGGACGATGATCTTCAAACTCCAATGTGCATAAGGAATGCGTGATACCTTCCAATGCATCTGAGACGCAATGTGTGTAATCATACATCGGGTAGATGCACCAATCATTCCCAGTTCGATGATGCGCAACTTTTTTTATTCTATAGATTGCTGGGTCACGCATATTCATATTAGGTGAAATCATATCAATTTTTGCTCGCAGGAGACATTCGCCTTCATCAAATTCACCAGCATGCATTCGATCAAATAAATCGAGGTTCTCTTCAACGCTTCTTTCACGATAAGGACTCGGCTTACCTGGTTCAGTTAAAGTACCTCGATACTCTCTCACCTCATCCGCACTTAAATGACAAACATAGGCCTTTCCATCACTAATTAGTTGTTTTGCAAACTCAAATAATTTCTCATAGTAATCAGAGGCATAAAAAAGTCGGTCTGCCCACTCAAAGCCGAGCCACTTAACATCATTTTGAATCGAGTCTGTATATTCAACATCTTCTTTTTCAGGATTAGTATCATCAAACCGTAAGTTACAAATACCCCCCTGATAGTCTTTAGCGATGCCAAAGTTCAAGCAGATCGATTTTGCATGACCGATATGTAGATAACCGTTAGGTTCCGGTGGAAAACGTGTATTTATATAGCTATCATTTTTATGATTTTTTAAATCATTATTGATGATATTACGAATAAAATTACTTGGCTCTGAATTAGAATTTTCAGACATAAACTATCCTGTCGCTATATATTATTGTTAATGTATTGAGGGCCCACACAAAAAGAACATTTTTAGAATTGTCCTCGAGCCGCTTTCGGCAAATCTCCAACCAATCCCATTGCTCGTTTCAATATAACATTCTTAACAAAGGGAAAACTATCGACCGCGTCCAAACCAAAATTGCGAATCCATTGTACAGATTGATGCTTATTTTCAAAGAGGTGTTTAAGACTATCGATTAGATAAATCATATTTCTATTTGTACCCTTACATCTGCGCTCATAACGGCGTAACACCTGCAAACGCCCTAGGTCTCTACCACGCTGATAGGGGGCAATGACAATTTCCGCCAAACTGGCCGCATCCAACAGACCCAGATTAGCACCTATACCCGCCAAAGGATGAATCATATGAGCACTATCGCCAATCAATGCGACTCTTGATTTAATGTAACTATTTGCTTGCGCACGACTCAATGGAAAAACAACTTTTTCAGTGCTTTCCTTAATATCCCCTAACTTATGGGCGAAAGCTTCAGCCAATGCAAGATGGAATTCTGGCTTGTTAAGCCCTTTAAGATGCTGAACATGTTCTGGGCTGCTGGACCAAACGACCGCAGACTGATATGAGTCAGCCATAGGTAAGAATGCCAAGGGACCGTTCTTTAAAAATCTTTGCCGTGCGATCTCTCTATGCTCTAATTTTGTAATTACAGTACAGCCTAATGCAGATTGCATATAATCATATTTTTGATAATGAATATTAGCCAAGTTTCTTAATTTTGAATTATGACCATCAGCGGCAACTACAAGCCTCGTCCTAAACTGTAAGCCATCTTCCATGCCCAGGACAATGGCATCCGCCTCTTCTCTTAAAGAGACAGGAGATACAGACCACAGACAACGAACGCTATCCAATTCAAGCAACTCTTCTTTCAAAGCATCAACAATAAATTGACGTGAAATGACGTAACCCATTGTTGGTTGACAAATTGAGGCGCTATCAAAATTAATTTCACCCAGACCATTTTCGTCCCAAACATGCATCTTTCGAAAACAGGCAATGTCTTTTTTTTGTAACCGTTTCCATGCGCCAGTTTTTTTGAGTATCTGCTTGGAAGCCATCGTAATAGCGAAAACACGCGTGTCGATTTTTTTAAATGACTCAACTTGTCTCTTGGAAGCATCGAGTAATATAACTTTTAGCCCCGCTTGACCTAATAGTGAGGCAAAAGAACCACCAATAATACCACCACCTACAACGATTACGTCAGCATCAATCTTATCGTCAACAATCATCATGCGTGTTGTCCTCTTACAATTCGAGGTTGTAGACCCGCAATACCCATTGCTTGCTGTATGAATGTTTTCTTAACGATTGGTAGAGTATCAAGCAGTAACATAGCTAGGTTTCTTGCTGGAATAAGTAATGGATTTTTATTGTAAAAACTACTCGCTAATCGATTAGTAAATTGTATGACGCGTTTTTGATCTGAGAGTCTTAAGCTAACATATTTCTCTAATATACTGATATCATCTACATTCAATCCTTTCTCAATCGCCTCAAAAATACATTCTGCTAAACCTGCGACATCGCGCAGCCCAAGGTTAAATCCCTGTGCAGAATTAGGGTGTATGGAATGTGCCGCGTTACCTAATAGAATTAGTTGCTGCTGATATTGTTCAACTGCTTCAATAAACATTATTGGATAAGAACGTCGTTGTCCAATTTTTTCAAGCTTACCAAGACGACGTCCAAACTCTGTTTCAACACCATCAATGAATTGCGAATCGGCCATCGACATATATCGATTTTTATCTTTAGTAGCTATGGTAAAAATCAGCACTGAACGATTCTTACCTATGGGTAAAAATGCTACCGGACCATGATGAGTAAAACGTTCATACGCCGTCGACTGATTTGGTTTTTGTGTAGTCACATTAGCTACAATTGCCGTTTGTCCAAAATCATATTTGTTTATTCTGATGTCCGCCAAGGATCTTACCAATGATTGACTGCCGTCTGCAGCGACTAATAACCCTGTGGTTATTGATTCACTATAGCCTAGATTAGATATTTCAAGCGTCATTATTTTGTTGTTTCGCTTAAAGGATTTTAGTTCTGCGGGGCAAATAAGCGATATATTTTTAAGCGATAACATTTTTTCATGTAAGGCCTCTCCTAAAACACGAGCAATAACTACGTAACCTAACTCTTTTATATTCGTTTCAGAAGCGTTCAAATGAGTAAAACCAAATCGACCTTGTTCGGAGACATGTATTTTTTTAATCGGACTTATGGCCGACGAAATATTTTCCCATACACCAATATGTTTCAGTATACGTTTCGACGAAGGAGACAAAGTAAGTCCTCTATCATCATAGCTTGGTTGATAGTCACTCTTTAAAGAAACTGCTTCTATAATAGCAATGCGTAGACCCGATGGTGCTAAGGCACAAGCCAAGCTGGCCCCGACCATTCCTGCACCAACAATAACAACATCATAGTTACGCAACATTTGTCATTATTTTCTCTATTTCATCAGCTTGCTTTACTGCATCTCTACTCAACACTTCATAGCCACCTTTTGTAACCAAGACATCATCTTCAATTCTAATACCAATGTTCCACCACTTTTTGGAAAGACCTGGCGAACCTGCGGGCATGTAAAGACCTGGCTCAACAGTCATTACCATACCCGGTTCCAACATACGCCACTCACCATCGAGTTTATAATCACCCACATCATGAACATCCATACCAATCCAATGCCCAGTACGATGCATGTAATATTTTATGTAGCCTTTATCTTTAATAAGTTTTTTTGGGTCACCCTTCAAAATACCTAACGCCACCATACCTTCGGTTAAAACTTTAACCGCCGCATCATGCGGATCATTCCAATGATTGCCCGGTTTCACTTCTTCTATTGCGGCGAGTTGTGCTGCTAAAACCAAATCATAAGCCTGACGTTGTGCCTTTGAAAACCGTCCGCTAGCCGGAAACGTTCGAGTAACATCACTCGCGTAACCTTGATATTCAGCTCCAGCATCGATCAATAACAAATCTCCATCATTAATTTCATCCTGATTTTCAGTGTAATGCAAAATACAACTATTAGCCCCCGAACCGACAATAGAAGGATAAGCCGGTGCACGCGCACCATTCCGAATAAATTCATGCATCAATTCAGCTTCAATCTGATATTCATGCATGCCCGGTTTGCAACTCCGCATCGCACGTTCATGTGCCTTCGATGATATTTTGGCGGCCTTACGCATTAATTTTATCTCTAGTTTACTTTTATAAAGACGCATATCATGCAAAAAATGATTCAGGGAAATGAATTCGTCCGGAGCAACAAGACCAGCTCTCGACTGTTCTCTTATTTGTTTAACCCATGCCATAACTCGCTGGTCAAAACTTTGATCACTACCCATATTATAAAAAATTCGTTCATGCCCTTCGATCAAACCAGGCAAAATATCATCTATATCTTCGATTGGAAATGCGTCGTCAGCGTCATAAATGTCCATAGCCCCTTGCAAACCAGAACGCCTTCCATGCCAGGTTTCCATCTTTGCGTCACTTTCACGACAAAATAAAATAAATTCACCATCAGTACGATCAGGGATTAAAACAGCTACCGCCTCAGGTTCTGGATATGCTGTTAAATAATAGAAATCACTATCTGGACGAAAGGGAAATTCAATATCACGGTTGCGGATATATACAGAACCCGAGGGAATGATTCCAATACTGTCCGAGCCTATCATATCCATCAGGCGTTTCCTTCTTCGCAGGT
>CAJJDJ010000086.1 GCA_905182825.1 Thiotrichaceae bacterium UBA7359 | reverse complement strand
GATCCAATTCAACAGGTCTTGCAGCAGCATCACCGAACTCAGCAAGCTCATTTAGCTCATTTAATCTCTTCGTGAGTCTTTTTCTGAAAAAATGAATATCTAAATTTTGTTTCATGATTCTATTAATTGATACCATATAGCTATGGACATGACTCATCACTATAATCAGTTAATATAATTTTTTTCAAATCTGGATATGCTTCATCACGAAAATAGTTCCAATTTTCCTGATGCAGCGAATCAAAAGTTCCGCCATTTTTTACATCTACAAAAACCCATCGCTTAAGATCGCTATCAATAGACTTATGTTTGATACAAGCCAAAATCCATTTCGCATTAAACCCCATCTTTAATATTGAAGCTTCTATCATAGTAACTTTGTCATGATTAATCACAAAATATTCACCCGAATCACTTTGCTTTAATACATGGCGTCCAGGCAAATCTTTGGCAAATAATATATTTGAGATAAACATTGTGAAAATTATTACTATGATTTTACTCATAACGATTTAAGCCTTTAAATTAGAAAAATTAAAATGTTCTACTATATTGTAAATATCAACACCTTTTGTCAATCTCAATTAAGATATCAAAATCTAAATGTACCATAAAATGTATATTAGAATGACAACAACATAAGCCCATATAAAAAATAATTAATATAACATTTTGGGGACTCGAAAAATTTACAACAAGTATTTTAAGCATCTGTTTTTTATAAATAAATGACTATCTAATAGGAACTAACCTGAATTTGAATCAATATTATTAATATTGATGTAAAATGAAACAAAGAAAATAAATTTGTAATAAGTATCATCTATCAGTAATTGCAATATTTATTTATAGACACATTCAGAAATTTAAAGAAGGTTATGACTGTGAAAAATGTTATTCAAAAAATGTATCACCCACGTTTATTGGGAGAATATTTAACCTGCTCACGCGGCTCTATCAGAATTGCGATGCAAAAAAAACATGAGGCCAAAGTACTTGGGAATAAACAGAAACGAATAGGTGAACTATTAATCGATCTTGACATAATCACAGAGGAAGACTTACGGAATGCATTGCGTCAGCAGCGTGCGGATAGGATAGGTTTATGTCCTGTATTCAAATCTCTCAATCGCACTGAATTGATTGGAATTGGTAACTATTTTTCTGAAGTAAGTCTAACCGCAGATAAACAATTTATATTCGAAGGTGAAAACGACCCAACGTTATACATCCTTGTAGGTGGGAAACTAGAGGTTTTTACAAAAGATAATAATGGGAAGGAAATTCATATTGCCTTCGTCGATCCGATAGAGCCTATTGGTGAAATGGGCTATTTTCAGGATGGCATTAGAACAGCTTCTGTCAGAACCGTTATTCCGACTGAATTATTATCTTCTAGATATAGAAACCTGACTCACTATTTTGAGCATGTTCCTCATGTGGCACACGCATTTTTAAATGTAATCAATCAACGTCAAGCTGAGACCATTAAACGGATAAAAGAAGCTGGAAATTAATATCACAAAACATCATCATTCAGTTAAAACATCCACCTTCATAAGCAAGCTGAAATATCAATAAAGCTCCTATTAAAATCAGCATTGACTGAGCCTCTTCACTGAGTATAATCTAAAATAACAAGAAGATTGTTCGGTTAATGCTCTCCATGAAAGTGTTTTATATAGTCATTGATTGTGGAAACATTATTTATAACAAGGGAAACAACCCTTTTGAGTGTGATGCTTTTAAATTTCAATAGGTAATAATCATGTCTGACTTAGTCAATGGTAAAGTAAAATTTTTTAATGATTCAAAAGGTTTTGGTTTTATTGAGCAAGAACAAGGCCCTGATGTCTTTGTACATTTTAGTGCAATTAGTGGCTCTGGCTTCAAATCACTTGCTGAAGGTCAACAAGTACAATTCAAAATTACTGCTGGTGAAAAAGGTCCTCAAGCCGAGGATGTTACTCCCATATAAAGCATGTAATTTCTAGCTCTGATATACGTTGATATGATAACTGTATTTTAAATATTCACGATTCATTTACTCGCATCACATATACAGTCGAAAATTAGAATCTTTTTTAAAGCTGGGGTGGAAATCAGTTAAAATAGTTTTCTACCGGCTGTTTTTCTCATATTTATGAGTAGGTCAAGAGTAATAGCTAAAATAATGACCGCATTTATTATAAATTTGTAAAAAATATAATTCTTTTTCATGACAATATTTTTCTTATTATTATTGCTATATATGATTTAAGAAATATTTCTTCGAAAATTTTAGTAAAAAAGTGTCTTGTTTGTATACCTTAATTAAAAAAACTTACTAATTCATAAACACTAGTATTGTTGATGTTTGTATTTGAATTATGAACAAAAAAAACATAGGGCGTATTATTCTTATTAAAAAAAATAAGTAATTTAGTGCGTATGAAAACACGCTGCTCTGTAGTAAAAATAGTTATAATAGAAAAATAAAACAAAAAATGGAGAGTATAAACCAGTGGAATTTTTAATTGAATACGGTATGTTCCTAGCTAAATTCCTTACAATCGCATTAATACTATTATTCGCTATAGGTGCAATAGTTTTCATTGTTTTACGTGCTAAAGGTGATGGCGAGCATCTTAATATCAAAAACATCAATGAAAAATATGAAGCCATGAGCTTCATGCTCAATTCACAGGTGCTCGGTAAAAAAGAATTTAAAAAGTATCTTAAAAAACAAAAACAAAATCATAAAGAAAAGGGTAAAACCGTATCTGTTGAAAAGAAAAATATTTATGTCTTAGATTTTAAAGGCGACATCAAAGCTAGCACAGTGTCATCTCTAAGAGAAGAAATAACGGCTATATTAACAATTGCTGATAAAAAAGATGAAGTTGTTGTTATTCTTGAGAGCGGTGGTGGTACGGTTCATGGTTATGGATTGGGTGCATCACAGTTGAAACGTATTCGTGATAAAGGGATCATGCTTACAGTTGCTGTTGATAAAGTTGCCGCTAGCGGAGGCTACATGATGGCATGTGTTGCAAATAATATTATTGCCGCGCCTTTTGCAATTCTTGGCTCAATTGGTGTTCTAGCACAAATCCCTAATTTTCATAAACTATTAAAAAAATTAGACATAGATTTTGAACAAATAACTGCTGGCGACTATAAAAGAACTCTGACAATGTTTGGTGTGAATTCCGATAAGGACAGAGAAAAATTTAAAGAGGAATTGGAAGAAACGCATCACCTTTTCAAGGAATTCGTAAAGGAAAATAGAGAAATAATAGATATTCACAAGATTGCAACTGGAGAACATTGGTATGGGAAAAGAGCAATTGAGCTCAATCTAGTAGATGAACTAATAACTAGTGATGATTATCTATCTACTGCAGCAAAAGAAGCAAACATATTTGAAATAAAATATGAACGTAAGAAGCCTGTTTCTGAAAAATTAATTTCATTCGGGGCTAATATTTTAAGTGCAATTGATGGTCGTTAATTAACGAGCCGCATTAAAGAATACTTTTTAATTCTTTTGCTATTAACTTAATGCCTTTCTCAACAATTTTTTCATTCATTGAATAAGTTATACGGATACATTGATGTTTATGTTCCCAATCTTCTTCAAGTCCAGGGAAAAAGTGTGAGCCTGAGATAATAATAACGCCTTTCAATTTCAAACGTTCGTATAACTCATCTGAACTTATTGGTAATCCTGGCAGCCAAAGCCATAAAAATATGGCGCCCTCTGGTTTATGGATATAATAATCCAATCCATCAAGCTCTCTGTGTATTATTTCAACTGCATGTATTACTTTAGCTTGGTAATAAGGTTTTATTTGAAATTGCGATAATCGTAGTATCTCACCAGTACTAACTAGGTCCTTTGTTATCATTGCACCGAAATTACCAGTAGCAAGATTGATCACGGCATTCATGTTTCTAATCAAGTTTATAATTGGTTCATCTGCTATAACTATACCGGTCCGAGTTCCTGGTAATCCTACTTTAGATAGGCTCATGCAATAAATTATATTCTTATTCCATATAGGATTAGTTTCAGTGAATATTATATTAGGAAAAGGTTCACCATATGCATTATCGATGATAAAGGGTATGTCATGATTTTCAGCCAACGATAATAGTCTCGATATTTCAATGTCTGACAAGACATTTCCCGTCGGGTTTGTTGGTCTTGACACACACATCGCTGCAGTATTCTCACGTATATTCATATCATCAAAATTAACGTGGTACTTGAAAAAATGATTGTCCTGTTTCTCAATTAATGGCTTATAGGAATAAAACAAATCATCACTTAAACCAACATCAGAATAACCAATATATTCTGGTGTCATAGGCAAAAGAATTTGTTTATGAATACCCGCTTCATCTTCGCCGCCCAGCATGTTGAACAAAAAGAAAAATGCAGATTGACTACCAATCGTTAAAGCTACATTTTCAACTTTAATACCCCATTGATATTGCTTATTCATCAACTCAACTATGGCATTAATGAACTCTTGATTACCCTGTGGTAATTCGTAATTACCAATCGCATGTGCAAATAAAGCTGGATTTTCAATCAGTCGGTGTAGTGAGTCTTTAAAGTATTGTTGTACTCCTGGAATATGGCTTGGATTACCTCCTCCCAACATCAATGCATCAGAATTACCAGACATAGCATTACCCAGATCATCCATAAGTTGAACAATACCAGATTGACTATCAAAACGAGATGCAAACTTTGAGAAATTCATTTAATACTTTAATCAATTATATCAAATATGATTAATTTGACTGATATAAAACAATATTATTTGCGTCGTTTAAGTTTCTTAGCTGCAATATTTTTACCTATCATGATTAAGCAGATAACACGCTCTGCTGCATTAGCGATGTATATTCTCGAATTCTCCATTGCCTCATCCAATGGCATTTCTCGTGCAAAAGCACTCTCTAAACCATCGACACCATGGGCAAACATAGCATTAGCATCATCAGCAATAACACCGCCAATAGCGACTGTAGGCACATGATGTTTTTTTGCAACCTTAGCCACACCTGAAGGGGTTTTACCAAAAGTTGTTTGAAAGTCAATACACCCTTCCCCAGTAATAACTAAATCAGCACCTCTTATATGTTGAGCCATATTAGTAGCTTCTAGAACTAGTTCAATTCCACTCTGCATTCGTGCTTGTGTAAATGCGACTAATCCAGCACCTAATCCACCAGCAGCACCAGCACCTTTTAAATTAACAACCTCTTTCTTCAAGTCTGCTTTAATAATTTTCCCTAAATGTTTGAGGTTAGTGTCCAGTATTTTAACCATTGCAGGCGAAGCGCCTTTTTGAGGCCCAAAAACATTTGATGCGCCGATTTTACCACATAGTGGATTATTAACATCACTTGCTATGATGATTTTTATTTTTTTTATTAATGGGTTTAGATCTTTGATATTAATACTGTCAATTTCGTGAAGCATACCACCAGCACCA
>CAJJDJ010000085.1 GCA_905182825.1 Thiotrichaceae bacterium UBA7359 | reverse complement strand
TCTCCAAATAACTGAAAAGGCAATCTCGTACTCGCATATGTGAGACTAATAGCCAAAATACCAATACTCAATACTGCAACAAAATAACGATTCATCGCAGACCAATGTAACAATCGAGCATATTTATTTAATATGTAAAACCAATTAAATCGTGGTTTCTTTTTTTCAAATTTCAGAATATGGCCTGCGTGAGAAGGTAAAACGACAAATGCTTCAAGAAGTGAGCCAACTAGCGCGCAGCAAACAACAACCGGAATTACTTTTATAAACGCTCCTAATGTTCCTCCAATAGCAAACATAGGTAAGAATGCAGCTATGGTTGTTAATGTTGAGACAACTACGGGCCAGAAGACTTGTTTTGCACCCAATGAAGAGGCCTCCATTGGAGACATCCCCCCTTCAATATGCCGATATATATTCTCAGTGACGATGATTGCATCATCGACAATCATCCCTAAGACAATCAAGAATGCAAACAATGAAATCATATTGATCGTGTAACCAAAATAATAAAGTAGAATCACCGCGAAAAGAAAAGATACTGGTATTCCAAAAGCAGTGATTGCTGCTATACGAAAGTTCAATAATAGATATAAAGAAATCAGAACCAGCATCAAACCTATCAAGCCTGATGATTTCACAAGATTTAAACGCGTTTTCACATAAATAGATGAATCAGTGTGATATCCAGCATTAACACTTTCGGGTAGTTCCTTACTTAGTTCATTAGCTAATGCTCTTATTTGTTCTGAAATACGTATCGTTGACGCCTCAGCTGTTTTGGTTACTGTTAAATTAACAGACGGTTTTCCATTAAATCGAGCGTACGTTTTTGCTTCCTCAAATCGGCGAACTACTTTAGCAACTTGACGCAATTTTAATTCACCGCCATTGTCATTCGTTCGTAAGACTATCTGTTCAATATTCTCTGGTTCGGGCCTAACACCCTTCCCTCTTAATCTTATATCTCCTTCGTTTGATTTTATTGAGCCTCCTGGTTGATCAACTAGGTTATTTCGAAGTGCATCATAAATCTGCTCCAACGGAATATTAAGTGCTGACAATTCATGCGGATTGATCTCAACCCAGATCTCCCAATCACGCTCACCTGTCATACTAACGCTGGCGACACCTTTAATATTTTGCATTTTTCTGCGAACTTTTTCTGAATACTCATACAAATCAGCTTTGGAAAGATCACCAAAAAGTGTGAGTGTTATTACCGGGAAGCGTGTACGTATGCGATTTAATTCTGGTTCTTCAACTGATTCAGGTAAATCATTTACTCTATCAATTAACGTCCTAGTATTACGCATAAAATCATCAACATTTGAGCCTGATTTTAATTTTATATAAATACTAGAGAGTCCTTCATTGCTTGTGGAATAAATATAATCGACATCCTGACTATCTTCGAATTCTTCCTCGATAGGTAATGTTACTTGTTGTTCTACTTCTGCTGGCGAGGCTCCTTCATATGTCGTTTGTATACTTATCAAATCCAGATCAACAACTGGAAATATTTCCTGTGGCAAACCACGCCAGGCAAAAATACCTATTATTAAAATAATGAAGAGGCTTAAATTAATTAATAATGGATTTTTAAGTGAAAAATGAATGAGCGTCATAATTAAATATTAAACAAAATTAACTAGCATTTAAGGAATGATAATGATTTGTCCATCAGCCAGACTAGAAACATCTTTGCTTATGATAATGCTACCAGATTCAATTCCACTGATGATTTGAATATCTTTATATCGCTCAATCAACTTAACTGTTTTTTTAATAACACGATCATTGATGACCTCAAAAACATAAGACTGACCATCTTCGTACAAAATTGCACTAATGGGAATAGTATTAGCAGCTTCATAAAAAACTCCTGGCAATTTTGCTACGGCTAATTGCCCTGAAAACAAACCATATGACGGAAGCCGTATTTTTAATGTGTGAGTATTTGTTTCAGCATCAGGAGCAACTGTTAGTGAGATTATCTTTCCTTTTCTTTCACCACTATTGGTAATTACTTGTATCTCTTGTCCCAACTGTAATTGCACCGCAGATATCATTGTTATTTCAAGACTCATATCAAGTTCATCAACTTGAACAATCTCAAGTGCTGGCTCACCCGGTGAAACATAATCACCGACTTCAACATAAAGAGCATTAACTGTGCCATCAAATGGCGACATTAGATGAGCACGCTTAAGATTTCGCTCTGCTTTATTAAGTCGGACCTGTTCTATCTTGAAACGATTTTGGGCTGAACCCACACTATGCTCGAGACGTGTCTCTTCTGCTTGTTGACGATATAATGTTTGTAATGTCTGATCGTAATTAGATTTTGATGCGAGAGAATCTCGACCTAATTGTTTAATTCTAAGGACTTCCTTTTCTTGCAGTTTCCGTTCTTGTCGCATCAATTCTAATAATCGAGAATCTCGTTCGATTGCAGCGTCTTCTGTTTTCAAAGTAGCTATCGATTCTTCTACTGCATCAATGAAGTCACCTGAATCTATACTGAGCAATTTGCTATTTTCCGTAACATATTGGCCTGCTTCAACGAAACGTCGGTCTATTTGCCCAGAAACCTGAAAATGAAGACGTGCTTTTCTAGCAGGCTGAAATTTTCCGGTAACTTCTGTGATAGGCTGAATATCTATTTTCTCAACAATACTAATATTTACCGTAGGTGGAGGCAAAATTTGAAGTTCCGCATACGTATCAGGCCTCGTCCAAAGTAGGACCATTATTATCAGTATCGAAATTGTGCTAGTAAAAAGTATTCTCATAAGATTAATTTTGTATTGAACTGCTTAATTTTAACCAAAAATAGCTATAATTAAGTATTTGACAATGATATTAAATAAAGATTTGAAGATAAAACCATTGTATGCGATTTTAGACACTATAAACTAGACATATAATTATAAATCGACGGAAGAGTAATGGAGTTTTTACTAAAAAAAAATATCGTATTAATGGTCATCAGTTTGCTATCGATTGGATTGACATCGACGGCATTTACTGAGGTGCTTGGCGACAACTATACCAGTTTGGTGTGTCCAACATCTCTGGGTATTCCTGAAAGACCCTACGTTGATGCTAATTTAGCAGAAGATGATACTCATATGACCGCTGATGAAGCTGAGATTATCGAGAATGGAATTTCGACATTAGTCGGTAACGCAGGAATAACTCGAAACGCTCAGCAAGTAACCGCTGGAACAATTAAATATAATCAACCTAAAGATACCTCTGAACTGAGTGACAACGTCAATTACTGGGATACCGAACTTTTCTTACGAAGTGATGACGCTTTTTTACAACATGATAATGGAACTGGTGAATTTTCATATTCTGACTTTATTCTGAAAGATAGTCGTGGCCGAGGGACTGCAGAAAAATTAGTTCTAGATATTGGTACACGAACGGATATGGAGCAATTATATTTTTCTACTTGCGATCCTGAAGATCGCTTTTGGAGCTTTACTGCGAGCAGCCTTTCTCTGGACCATGAGAACAACAATGGAAAAGCGCGAAATGTTATTCTGAAAATAAAAGATGTTCCGGTATTTTACACCCCATATATGTCTTTTCCGCTCAGTAAAGAGCGCAAAACTGGATTTCTAACTCCAAGTTATGGTAGTACTAACAAGAATGGGTTTGAGGCTCTAACTCCTTATTATTGGAACATCAAACCCAATATGGACGCAACAATCACCCCTCGCTTATTAACAAATAATGGCATTATGGCCATGGGTGAATTTCGCTACTTGAATAGTAGTGGTAGTGGAACAATAAATGCTGAGTATTTACCCAGTGATAATAGAAGAGGTGATAATCATCGAAATTTCATTGATCTAGAACTTAATCAAAAATTTGCAAACACCGGTGATTTATTTGCTACTTATAGCAGAGTTTCTGACAAGTTTTATCATGAAGATTTCGGTAGCCAATTAAGTGCTACGAGCACTTCATTTTTAGAACAACGAGCCGATGTCGCATACTCTGGAAATAATTGGAATGTTTTTGCACGAGTTCAAAACTTCCAAACTGTAAACCGTAGTATTCCAACTTCTTCTAGACCTTATAAGCGATTGCCACAAATACAATTTAATTACAATGCTCCTAAAGAAAACAACAAACTCAACTATGGTCTGTCAAGTGAAGCTGTTTATTTCGATAAAGGGGATAACATTGTTACAACTAATGGTATTGAATCTAATACTAATGTGAACGGTCTTCGTCTAAACCTGGACCCTTATATTAGTTTCCCAATGTCTACTGTTGCAACATTTTTAGAACCTAAATTACGATTACGTTTTACACAGTATGCACTAGAAAAAAATGCGTTATTTGATTCAAGTCCTAACCGAATATTACCTATATTCAGCTTAAATAGCGGTATCTTTCTGGAAAGAGAAACTAATCTTTTCAACACCGATTACATACATACATTTGAGCCACGTCTATACTATTTGTTTGTTCCTCATGATGACCAAACTGACCTCCCAGTTTTTGATACTGGTCAATATACCATTTCGTTTGCTTCTCTATTTTATGAAGATCGTTTTAGCAATGCTGACCGTGTGGGAGATGCTAATCAGCTAACATTAGCTGTTACTTCTAGATTGATTACGAAATATGGCCAAGAAATCGGAGATGTAAGCCTCGGTCAAACTATATATTTTCGCGATAGAAAAGTGACTCTTCCTGGTAGCGCAGCAAGAGATGAAGCTACCTCATCTTTTATTGCTGCATTTAATACTAATATCATTAAAGATATGCACATTAGTGGAAATTTTCAATGGAATCCAAACGTGTCAAGTAACACAGAAAAAATGACCTTACAAACCACTTACAACCCTGGGCCAGGAAAAATATTGAATCTATCCTATCGTAATGTTCGAAATAATGAAGTTAACATCATAGGTACTAGTATCGAACAAAGCGACATCTCATTTCATTGGCCGTTCCAACAAAACTGGAGTTTTGTTGGTCGTTGGAATCATTCAATCCGTGAAGGACGCTCATTAGAATTATTTGGTGGAATTGAATATGAAAGTTGTTGCTGGGCCGTTAAAGGAGTTGCGCGTCGATTCTTATCCAACGTACGCGGTGAATACGACACCGGTATTTTCTTCCAAATGGAACTAAAAGGACTGGCAGGAATCGGTAAAAAGACAGCAGACTTTTTAAGACAAAATATTCCCGGTTACCAGAGTGTATTTTAAATTTCTCAAGATTAAGTACCGACATTTGATATTGGGACTTTTTACCTTACTTTTGTTTCAGTCATTAGCACATGCTTATGTCCCGCTTGACCGTATAGTTGCCATAGTCAATGAGGATGTGATAATGCAAAGTGAACTGGGTAAAAAAGTGCGTAGTATACGTGGACAATTACAACAACAAGGGACTCAATTACCGCCCGCATCTATCCTCGAACGACAAGTGCTGGATAAGATGATTGAAAATCGTATCCAATTACAAATAGCTCTCAGAACTGGTGTTAAAGTAGACGACCAATCTTTAAATCAAACTATCAATAATATCGCTGCCGAAAACAAAGTGTCATTAACTCAATTTCGCGAAATTCTTGAAAAAGATGAATATAATTATGAACAATTTAGAGAAAACATTCGTAACGAAATAATATTAAGCCAATTACGCAAACGACAAGTTGAAAATCGGATTATTGTTACTGAAAAAGAAATTGATATCTTCATTGCAAACGAGGATTTTCAAGGAACGAGTCAAACTGAGATCAGAATATCTCACATGTTATTAGCATTACCTTCAGCTGCCACCCCTAATGAGATATCACAAGTGCTTCAAGTCGCAACTCAAGTTCGTGAAGATCTTTTGTCCGGTGCAGAATTTACAGATACTGCAAAATCGGTATCTAACGGAGCAAATGCAGCAAATGGTGGTGATTTAGGATGGCGTAAACTGGAAGATGTACCATCATTATTTGTTGACCATATTTCCGACATGAAAAAAAATGATATCAGTGAATTAATTCAAAGTTCTAGTGGCTTTCATATTATTATGATATCTGATTTTCGAAGCGATAAGATAAATATCATCCAACAAACTCACTCCAGACATATATTGATAAAACCAGACGACCTAATTAGTAGCGAAAAAGCTCGGTATAAAGCAGCACTTTTAAAAACTCGCATTGAAAGCGGGGATGATTTTAGTTTATTGGCTAAAGGTAATTCTGATGACCCAGGAAGCGCAATTAAAGGCGGAGATCTCGGTTGGACATCGCCTGGTGCCCTAGTGCCGGAATTTCAAAAGGTGATGGACAGTATTGAGCTTGGAGAAGTCAGCAAACCTTTCAAAACTGATTATGGTTGGCATATTCTCGAGGTTTTAGAACGTCGTGAATATGATAATAGCGAAAGTATAAGACGTAGCAAGGCTAGGTTTGCTATCAAAAATCGTAAACTTGAAGAAGCGATGCAAAACTGGACGAGACAACTTCGAGACGATGCCTATGTTGAATATCGTTTAGATGAAGTATGAGAAAAAACCACGTATTCTGCTTACGAGCGGCGAGCCTGCTGGAATTGGTCCCGATTTAGTAGTAAAACTAGCCCAAATTGATCATCGAATTAATCTAACTATCATCGGTGACTCAGAACTACTTATAGAACGTGCAAAATCTTTATCCCTCCCTCTAAAGTTTCATACGATAACAAATACTAATGTGTCCCAAGATTCATATAGATCTAATTCAATAAAACTCATTCCTGTTAAATTGAATACAGCTTGTGTTCCAGGCAAGCTTAATAAACATAACGCAAACTATGTTCTTGAATTACTTGATATAGCCTCACGTGAATGTTTATTGAAAAATTATGATGCTATTGTTACTGCGCCCATACAAAAATCTATCATTAATGATGCAGGAATTAACTTTAGTGGTCATACCGAGTATTTTGCGAAAAAATGCGGCGGAATGCTACCGGTAATGTTACTTGCCTGCTCGAAATTACGTGTTGCGCTAGTTACCACTCATTTAGCCTTGCGAGATGTCCCTGATTCAATAACACCTGAAAGAGTTGAACAAACAATCCGTATTGTTATTGATGAAATGGAGAATAAATTTGGTATAAAAAGACCTAGAATTACTGTTTGCGGGCTAAATCCTCATGCGGGCGAAAGTGGTCATCTTGGTTCCGAAGAAATAACAGTAATCTCACCAGTAATCAATGAATTTATAAAAAAAGGTCACGCAATTACAGGGCCTTTACCAGCGGACACAGCATTTAGGACTTATATTCGTGATAACACGGACGTATTTATTTGTATGTATCATGACCAAGGACTACCAGTACTAAAAACACTTGGTTTTGGAGAAGCTGTCAATATAACACTCGGGCTTCCCATTATCAGAACATCAGTAGATCATGGAACAGCTCTTGAGCTTGCTGGAACAGGTAAAGCTGAATGTAACAGTTTATTAACCTCAATAAAAATGGCTGATCAATTAGCACGACATCAGTTTAATTCAAAAAATATAAACAATACTTCTGAAACTGTCGATGAATTCTGATAATTATCATGCTCGAAAACGTTTTGGTCAAAACTTTCTACACGACCAAAATATTATTCAGCGTATCGTTGATAGCATAAATCCTCAAAACCATGAATACATTATAGAAATAGGACCTGGAAAAGGTGCGCTAACATTTCCATTACTTAATCGTGTAAAAAAACTTAATGTTATTGAAATAGACAAAGATCTCGCTGCTAAATTAAGGACAAATATTGAAGATAAAAATCGTTTAATAATTCATGAGAAAGATGCGTTAGATCTAGATTTTAGTATTTTCAATCATACTGATTTACGTATAGTTGGAAATCTACCGTATAACATCAGTACACCTATTTTATTTCATTTATTAAAATACCGAGAATGCATTAAAGACATGACGTTCATGTTGCAAAAAGAAGTCGTTGAACGAATATGTGCGAATAGTGGAAACAAAAAATATGGACGCTTATCTATAATGCTTCAATATTATTGTGATGTTGAGTCACTTTTTAACGTTAAACCAGAGGCATTCATACCCATTCCAAAGATTGAATCCGCACTTGTGAAATTAATCCCCCTATCACATCCAAGACATGAACTGTTAGATCATGAGTGTTTAAAAATCATAGTTAGAGAGTCTTTTTCACAACGACGAAAGACCATACGAAATGCACTTAAAAAATATTTGGATGAATCAACAATTATAAATGCTGGTATTGCACCTGAAAATCGTGCTGAAAATTTAGAGGTTTGTGATTTCATAACGCTCGCTAATTGTTACCATCGCATGAAAACCAATATTTTATAAATTTATGGATAAATTTGTATATTTTCAATCAAACTATCGTCGCTAACTTCATATCAGGTCTCTAAAATAATCTTGAATATCATTAATTAATATAATCATATATAACTTATTTCTGATGTGACTCCTATCTGCATTCTCAAAACATCTAGATTAATTTTAAATCCACATGAATCTACAAAAATAATTTATTACAGCTCGAATCTAGCTAAGCATTAATAAACTTACTCTATATTTTCATCTCTTTAGTTTATACTTTGAAGTCAAAATTGATCCTAACAGTAATAAATAATTGAAAAAAATATTAACTATATTCAGCTTGAAAATTGATGCGTTTACCGAATATATAGGCAAATGCACATCATGGCTTATAATTATTCTTGTTTTTCTGGTTGGTTATGACGTATCAATGCGTTATTTATTTCAAAGTGGCTCTATAGGAATACAAGAACTGGAATGGCACCTTTTTTCAATTATTTTGCTAATCGGTTCGTCTTATACCCTTAAGCATGATGAACATGTTCGTCTTGATATCTTATATAGAAGTAGATTGCTAACTGATAAACATCGTGCATGGATTGATGTGTTCGGTATTTTATTTATTCTCATCCCATTTTGTTTATTAGTCATCATAAGTGCATGGCCTTTTGTCTTTCAATCCTATGTCCATAATGAAGTTTCTCCTGATCCAGGGGGTTTGACTGCTCGTTGGTTGATTAAATCGATAATTCCTGCCGGTTTTTGTTTGTTACTTATTCAAGGAATTGCAGAAATTATAAAAAAACTAACTAAAGCAATGGAAAAAAACTAATGACAGTATGGATAATTATGATGTTTGTTAGCCTGATGATCTTGTTATTGATAGGTTATCCTGTTGCATTTACGTTAGGAGCGGTTGCATTAGTCTTTGGCGGTATTTTTCTTGGCTTCGATTTTTTTAATTTATTACCCCTTCGCATTTGGGGCATCATGACTAACTTTACTTTGATTGCAGTTCCGTTGTTTATTTTCATGGGAGTCATTTTAGATCGAACTGGTTTAGCTGAAGACCTATTAGAAACAATGGGAAAGCTTTGTGGAAAATTAAACGGTGGTCTGGCACTTTCAGTCGTTATAGTAGGAGCGATGCTAGCGGCGACAACGGGTGTTGTAGGTGCCACAGTTGTAACTATGGGTATTATTGCTTTACCAACAATGCTGAAACATAATTATTCAGCATCATTTGCAGCTGGAACTATCGCAGCATCGGGAACACTTGGCCAAATAATCCCACCGAGTATTATTTTAATACTTTTGGGCGATATTATAGGTGTGCCTGTTGGTCGTTTATTTATGGGAGCTGTGATCCCTGGTTTTATGCTAGTATCTTTATTTATCATTTATATCCTCATCTATTCGTGGTGCAAACCTGCAGCTGCCCCTGCGCTTAAAACCGTTTCAAATGAACTCAGCTTTCTGAACATACTGACTATTTTATCACCTCCTCTTATCCTTATCTTAGCGGTATTAGGGTCAATCTTCTTCGGTATTGCCTCGCCAACCGAATCAGCTGCAGTTGGTGCTATAGGGGCACTACTACTAGCTGTTTTACATAAAAGATTATCTTTAAAAAACTTAGTCGACTCAATGCAACAAACAACAAAGCTAACATGTATGGTATTTATGATTTTAATCGGAGCCACAGCATTTGGTCTTGTCTTCAGAGGTATCGGCGGTGATAGCCTAGTATTAAATATCATGTCTAATCTGCCTGGTGGCATGTGGGGATTCTTGTTTATTAGTATGTTCTTGATCTTTGTTCTCGGATTTTTTCTCGATTTTCTTCAGGTTTGTTTTATTGTCATTCCCATTCTTGCTCCTATTGCTAATCAATTTAATATCGACATGCTTTGGTTCGCCGTATTAATAGCTTTAAACCTACAGACTTCATTTCTTACCCCTCCTTTTGGATTCTCCTTATTTTACTTAAAGGCAGTCGCGCCTCCTGAAGTACGCATCCAGGATATATACAAAGGGATAGTTCCGTTTGTGATACTACAGATAGCTATGATAATAATAATTATTTTAATACCTGATTTAGTAACCTGGTTACCTGATTTGATGGATAAAATTCACGGTATTTAGATATAAATCTCAACATTTAATTCTAATTAAAATTTATTTTTCTAAGCGCATCAATTGTTGTAGCAGTATCAGGCTTCACACCATGCCAGATTAAAAATGATTCTGCAGCTTGCTCAACCAACATACCCAAACCATCCATAACCTTTGCTGCACCCAATTCAGATGCCCATCGCAGAAAGACTGTATCCGTATCTGAATACATTAAATCGTAACAACAGGTCCTTTTATTAACCACAGATTTTGAGATAGCAGGAAGCTCTCCAATTAAGCTTAATGATGTTCCATTAACCACTAATTCAAATGGTTCTGTTGCTAGGTCTGAATATGCACATGCAGTGATATTACATAACTTGGAAAATTTTTCTGCCAATTCTTCGGCACGAGAAACTGTACGATTCGCAATAACAATCTTACAAGGCAGTTCATTACATATTGGTTCTAAAATTGACTTAACTGAACCACCCGCACCCAGTATAAGTATAGTCTTATCCTTAATGTCTATTTGATGATTAATTTTTAAGTCATTAATAAAACCTTGCCCATCAGTAGTGTCACCAAAACTATTTAATTCTTTATCAAAATGAATTGTATTAACCGAACCACACAACTGAGCTCGCTCAGTTAATACTCCACAAAAAGAATAAGCCTCTTCTTTAAAAGGCACGGTAACATTTAAGCCAAGACCACCTTGGGATGCGAATATGCTGACATAATCACGGAATTTATCTGTGGGAACTTCTATCGATTCATAGCGAAGTGCTATATTGGTTTGTTTAGCAAAAAAAGAATGGATTAGAGGTGATTTACTATGTCTTATGGGATTACCAAATACAGCATAATTTGATACAGAAACCTCTAGCCTAAAATCATCGGTCACAATAAACAGTTAAAAGAATATTGTAGATTGAATAAAATTTGTATTAATCACTTGACCGTTCGACTAATCCGCCCTTGAGGCAATGAACTTGTAGGCCACGCTCGCTCAACAAATAAGCACAAGCCGAACTTTGCCGACCACTATTACAGTAGAGAATATATGTTTTATCTGGTTCAAGTGTTTGCGCCTTAATTCGCAACATGAAGAGTGGAATATTGATACTGCCTTCAATCTTTTCGTTTTTATATTCACTTTCCAACCTAACATCTATCCAAATTGCTCCTTCATCTTTCACCAAGGCATCTGCTTTTTCATTACTTACCCAGCTTAACATCGGTTCTTTTAACAGCTCGTTAAAATCTTCTTTGGATAAACGCATTAAGGAACCTTCCGTTAGCATGATAACATTAGCATTTCTCTTTGCTTCTGAAAGTAGTGCTTCTTCTCCAAATGAAGCGCCATTAGATAATGTGGCCAAAGTTAATTCTGTCCCAGTTTTTGAATTGCGTGTGACCTTACACTTCCCATTTTTGACAATATAGTAATAGTCACCGTCGTCATCCTGTTTAATCACTACGTCGCCAGCCTTTACAGACACTTCTTTAACACGCATAAATAATGCCTGTATATTTGCTGGAGGTATTTGCAGAAAAGCCTTGGACTGCAATATAAGCGTCATCCAATCGCCATCACTATCCTCTTGTTGCCCACCTTCTTCAACTTGGATTTCATCAACTTCAATTCCTGAAAGTTGATCCCAAGTGAGTAAAATATCAAGTAAATCACTATCAATTCGTATTAATTTTGAATCTACTTTGGCAGTGACTGTGTGTTTTCTTGGCTGTTGATTTACAATCGGGTGTTTGGATATGCTAGTGCCGGATAAAATTACAAATTTCTCTTGGCTGCTTGATGTAACATCGACCTGCCCATCAAGCAAATAAACAGATTGTTTGTCAGAGTCGCCTTCTTCAAAAACAACTTTCCCTGCTTGAAAATCTTCAACATATATTTTGCCTGCTAACTCTTGAAAATTTTCAGTACTTAATGCACTCGGCGGGACAAATGATTTTAATACTTTTTTATCAATTAAATCAGCCATTTATATTTTTCCTTACACAAAGCTTTATACTCAAGTCGGCATTTTGCCAATTGTAAGCCTTGAACATAAAAATTTAAATAAAAAAATTCATTTTAAAACCATTAACATGCAACAACGCCGCAAATTAAAATAAGATAAATAATAATATAAAAAGACTGACGATCGGCCTATCAAGGTATTTTGTTGTTTAATTCATTAATAGCTAGTACTACAAAATTGGCTTGGTAAGTTAGAAATTATACCATCAAACAGGTTTTATAGCAGTCGATATTTACTACATGTTATAACCACGTTCATTATGCAGTACAAGATCAAGGCCTTCCGTTTCTTCATCTTCATCGACTCTTAAACCGATGAACATATCTAATAATTTAAGCAAGATAAATGTAATTATGCCACACCAAGCAATCGTCGCAACGACGCCAATAACTTGCACACCCAATTGAGTCATAATCGAGTATGTTTCATCAGTTGCTAGACCGCCAAAAGATTTGGCAAAAAATATTGCTGTTAGCAAAGTTCCTAGAATTCCACCCACACCATGTACGGGAAAGACATCAAGCGAGTCATCAATCTTTAATACACGTTTCACATATTGTGTAGCAAAAAAACATACTACCCCTGAGATCAAACCTATCGCAAGACCTCCCAGAGGGCCCACATAACCGGATGCTGGTGTAATTGTTCCTAGACCAGCAACCATCCCGGTAACAATACCGAGAACACTCGGTTTCTCATATTTAACCCATTCACACATCATCCAAGCTAGCGCTCCAGCTGCTGCAGATATATGCGTCACTGCAATTGCCATTCCGGCGCTATTATCCGAGGCTAAAGCACTACCACCATTAAAACCAAACCAACCTACCCATAGCATAGAAGCACCTGCGACAGTTAAGGTCATATTATGTGGTGCCATAGCTGTATTAGGAAACCCTTTACGATTGCCCAGAATCATTGCAGCAACAATTGCAGCAACACCCGCGTTAATATGAACAACGGTTCCACCAGCAAAATCCATGAAACCCATGTCACTCAACCATCCACCACCCCAAACCCAATGACAAATAGGCGCATAAACCAAGACTAACCAAAATATGCTAAACCATAGCACCGCTGAGAACTTCATTCTCTCAGCAAAACCACCCACTATCAAAGCAGGCGTGATAATGGCAAAAGTCATTTGAAACATAAAGAACACAATCTCAGGAATAGTGCCATTCATGCTCTCTAGGCTAATATCAGATAACATAAAATTACCTGAACCAATCAGCTGATTTATCGAACCACCATCGCCAAAAGCTAAACCATAGACTCCAACCATCCAGAGAATAGATACAAGACAAGCAATGGCAAAACATTGCATTAAAACTGACAACACATTTTTTGCACGAACCAGACCTGAGTAGAACAGTGCAAGTCCGGGTAATGTCATAAACAAGACCAGTGCTGTAGAAGTTAAAACCCATGCCGTATCACCACTATTTACGTTGTCAGCAAATACGATGCCTGGAAATAAAAAAACTATTAACAATAAAACACAACGCATCAAAATCTCCCCGTTAACAATGCAATTCAAAAACAAACTATTATTTTACTAAAGTGCTTCACCACCGGTTTCACCTGTCCTTATTCTGACAACCTGCTCCAAAGAAGAAACGAAGATTTTGCCATCTCCAATCTTGCCTGTATTAGCTGACTTTGTGATTGCTTCAATAACATCACTAACCTTGTCATCACTCACAGCTACTTCAATTTTTATCTTTGGCAAAAAATCGACAACATATTCTGCGCCTCGGTATAATTCTGTATGACCTTTTTGTCGACCAAATCCTTTTGTTTCAGTCACTGTCATACCTTGGACGCCTATCTCTGATAAAGACTCACGAACATCATCTAGTTTAAATGGCTTAATAACCGCAGCAATCATTTTCATAACAAATCCTCTTCAGTAGCAATACTATTTATGGTTATTCTAGGTTAGTAAGACTATCAACAATTAAAACTTGATACACCTTGGATAAGCAGATCTCATGCCAATTTTATTTTTAACAGAATTGACAATGACTTATAGTTATTAATCTTTTTTATGAGTTATTAAAATACATCGAATCGCACTTATTAAGTGCAATATTTTATACTTCGCACCATAATTACACGTTACAAATGCCAGGAGTAAAATAGTTGACATAGATATTTAAAATTTCGAAAACTCGTCGATACATGAAAAATAATAATTCCTACCTCTCCTAAGGCGTCAATTCTTGGCGAGCAGACGAATGATCAATTTCTTTCAATCCATAAATATATAAAACGGGGACATCAAGTCCCCGTTGTTAGTTTAAAAGAATATCTGACGAACAAGTTGTAGCCATATCTTATGAAGAGGTGAATTCAGGATAAGCTTCCTGTCCACATTCGCTTATATCAACACCTGCCATTTCTTCATCTTCATTGACTCTGACACCAAAGACCATTTTGATCATAAACCAAGTTATTAGGCTCGCAGTGAAGACCCAACCAAATATGGTTAACATGCCCACTAATTGACCGATAAATGTTGCATCAGCATCTGTAATAAGTACCGCAAATATACCCCAGATACCTACAACTCCATGCACTGAGATAGCGCCAACTGGGTCATCAATCTTCAGTTTATCCATTGCAATAATACTGAAGACAACTAATGCACCACCGGCCGCACCAATCAAGGTCGCTTGTAATGCGGTTGGATCAGCCGGCTCTGCTGTAATAGCTACAAGTCCAGCCAATGCACCATTAAGCGCCATAGTTAAATCAGCTTTACCGAACAATAATCTAGCAATAATTAAAGCAGCTATCAAACCTCCCGCAGCCGCGGCATTAGTATTAAGGAAAACATTAGCGACTTCATTAGCAGCTGCAATTCCACCTAACTTTAGTGTTGAGCCACCATTGAAACCGAACCAACCCATCCAAAGAATGAATGTTCCTAAGGTTGCTAAAGGCAAATTTGCTCCCGGCATTACGCGAACCTTGCCGTCTTTTGTGTATTTGCCCTTTCGTGCACCGAGTAACAAGACACCTGCAAGTGCCGCTGCAGCACCAGCCAAATGCACGATACCTGAACCCGCATAGTCACTATATTTTAACTCATATAAACCAAAAACGGAGTTGCCACCCCAAGTCCAACCACCTTGTAAAGGATAGATAAAACCGCACATAACAACTGCAAAAGCGAGGAATGCCCAAAGCTTCATACGTTCAGCAACTGCACCTGACACAATAGACATTGCCGTAGCAACAAAAACAACTTGGAAGAAAAAATCTGATGCGCGTGAATATACCGCATCACCATCAAAACCATTCACAGCAGATGCTGCTAATGCAGCAGCAACATCAATATTGCCCACTGTTTTTACACTTGATAGAAACATGCCGCCACCATACATAAGCTCATAACCGCAAACCATGTACATTGTTGAAGCAATAGCAAACAACGCAACGTTCTTCGTTAAGATTTCAGTTGTATTTTTTGAACGAACTAAACCGGCTTCCAACATTGCAAAACCGGCGGCCATCCACATAACTAGTGCACCACAAACTAGGAAATAAAATGTATCCATGGCGTACTGTAATTCGAAAATATTATTTTCCATTTCTAATCTCCAGGAATTTTATTGACTTAAAGAGCTTCATCATCAGATTCACCGGTACGAATACGAACCGCTTGTTCTAAGGTTGAAACAAAGATTTTTCCATCACCAATTTTGCCGGTGGCAGCAGCCTTAGTTATAGATGAAACGACTTCCTCGACCTTTCCATCTGACACACCAACTTCCAATTTAATTTTTGGCAAGAAATCGACGACATATTCTGCGCCCCGATATAATTCTGTATGCCCTTTTTGACGACCAAAACCTTTTATTTCAGTTACCGTCATTCCTTGTACCCCTATCTCCGTCAGCGCTTCCCTGACATCATCTAGCTTAAAGGGTTTAATAATCGCTGTTACCAGTTTCATGATTCTCCTCCGAAAGAGCCCTAGCACTATCGACGCTGACAGGCTAAGAGTTGCTTTAGATTAATTTAAAAATTTAACTAGAAGCTACTTGATATAGAGACGACAATCGCTTCTGAAGGACCATCACCCCAAAATGAATCCGTGTCATCAATATCTCCATACCAGCTGGCATCAATTGTGAACGTTGAGATCTCTTTACTTATACCTACTGAATAATGCTGATAATCTTGACCTGCCGCAGCGTTGTCATCAAACATCTGATTACCGTATTGGAAAGCTAATCCAATGCCATAAGGCAGCGACAAACCTAAGTCAATCGCGACATAGTAGGAATCACTTACTTCACCAAAATAATCTGGACTATAAGCGATAAATGTACCAATCGTGGGTTCTAACTGAATATTTGAAAATGTGTATTCTAAGCTGCCATAAACTTCAAAAAAATCGAAATCCCCACCAACATCGTCAGAACTCTTCACGCCCGGGTAACTATAATAGAGACCACCAACATCCCAACCAATGCCGTTGCTAAGTTCGCCAGCTATGCCACCATAATAATCAATCTCAATATTTGCAGAATTACCAAAATCCACATTGGATGCCCAAACACCTGCATACACACCTGAAGAGTGCCCGTAATCAAAACCTCCAGAGATTGCAGGTTGTTCCGTTGTTTGACTACCACCTCGATACATATAGTCTGTAGCAATTGCCACATTTGTACTAATGTCATGCATTTGTTCTTCGGCAAATGCTACGCTTGAAAGAAGCATTATTGAGCCAGCTATCACAGAAGTTGATATTTTTTTCATTTCGTTTCCTTTTTTAAAGTTATTTCAACAACAACTTCTGCATCATCCATGCCAATAAAATATTTTATATTTAATTCAATTACTTACTTATGTTTTACTTATGATCAGAATATTTTATCTAGCATGGAAAGAAGTCCTTAGCACTTAATTAGTGCTGATTATTTTGTATTGCTCTTTAATAGTTCATAATCTTTATTGATCAAACATAAAGATATAAATGACATAAAATAATATAAAAATTAAGATGTATTAAAATTTCAGGAATTTAAAAAGACATGTTTAAGCAAAAAATAGAATCAATAATGTCAGACTTATCAAATGTATTACCCGATGACATGAAACACATTAAGGAAGAAATAGAAAAAAATTTACGTGCGACTCTTAATGCAAACTTTGCGAAACTAGAGCTGGTGACACGCGAAGAGTTCGATATTCAGGCTGCGTTATTGCAAAGAACACGAGCAAAGCTTGATGCATTAGAAAAAAAAATAGCTGCAATAGAAAATAAATAAAAGGTATGCCTCTCATCGTTACTATCAGTTACAAAATAAAGCATATAAAGCTAATGCATGATTAAAAAGGAACTTTAAATCAACTTGAACACAGTTTATGAATAAGGTGAAATAGTAAGATGGATGAAAAAGAATATAAGATCCGCATTAGTGCAGAAACTCAATATATGAATGAACAGTCATTTCCAGAACAGGAAAGATATGTATTTGCCTATACCATGACTATAACAAATACAGGGAATATGGCAGCAACCTTGCTGCGTCGTCATTGGTTAATAACTGATGCCAATTGTAATGTGCAAGAAGTCAGAGGTGACGGTGTGATAGGTGAACAACCTCATCTCAAACCAGGAGAATCTTTCGAATATACTAGTGCCGCAATATTAGAAACGCCCGTCGGTTGCATGGAAGGAAAATATGAAATGCTTGCTGAGGATGGTATAGATTTCGTTGCATCAATACCAATATTTAAACTCTCCACGCCAAATGCATTACATTAAACGTGAGCACCTATGCAATAGGAGACTTACAAGGTTGTTTTTCAGAACTAAACGAACTGCTTGATGTAATTAACTTCAATTCAACTAATGACCAACTTTGGTTTGTTGGTGATATCATTAATCGTGGTCCAGAATCGCTGGCCTGTCTGAGATTTGTTAAATCGCTTGGTGATACCGCTAGAATTGTATTAGGTAATCACGATCTACATCTCCTTGCCGTTGCTAACGATGTATGTAAGCCGCATAAAAAGGACACACTTGATGATATTTTGAATGCTGATGATTCTGAAGAACTCCTCAACTGGATGAGACATCTTCCACTTCTTGTAAATGACAACAAATTAAATTTCGTTATGGTTCATGCTGGATTACCTCCACAATGGACATTAAAAGAGACAGAAGAATTAGCGCAAGAAACTGAAGTCTTATTGCGCAGCGATTATTTCAATGATTTCATGAAATATTTATATGGTGATGAACCCGATGAATGGGCTGAATCGTTAAAAGGCTATGACCGTCATCGTTACATTATCAACGCTTTAACTCGTATAAGATATTGTTATGCTGATGGACGACTAAACCTTAGAGCAAAGAATGCGCCAGGAAAAGAAGAAAGCTATTTAATCCCTTGGTATTCCTTACCTAATCGACAAACAAATAAAAATAAAATTATATTTGGTCATTGGTCTACAGTGCACTTAGGTGATGATAAAGACTTTAAGGCGTTTAATGTCTATCCATTAGATACAGGTTGTTTGTGGGGTGGTTATATGACGGCAATGCGACTGGAGGATGAAAAAAAATTTAGCGTGACTTCGAGACAATCCAAATCAAAATAAGATGGAATAAGCTGTCATAGATATAACGTATGAAATTCACTATTGAAGATGAAGTGAAATAAATTCGATATAGCTCTTATTTTTTTATAATTCTTGAGAGATAAATGAAAAAACTCTTAGCTGATTATCTTAATAAGAAAATGTTAGCATCTATAGTAATACAATCAAACTCAATAGAACCAAATGATTTTAAATGAATTTGAAAATATTGTTAAAACTGAGATAGAAGAATTGCATAAGTTCTTTGTTGGGTGGTTTACCGGTACGTTTGATGCTGGTAGTTTTGACGAAGGCTTTCTTGCTCGATTTGATCCCGACTTTTTATTTATCTCTCCTACTGGAATAATTCTTACATTGAAAGAATTAAGTTCTAAAATAAGAAACACATATCATACCAATGAAAATTTTCGTATTTCTATTCGAAAGGTTAAGATTCAACATGTCTTGAATAATGAAATTATTGCAACTTATGAGGAATGGCAACGTAATAGCATTACTTCTATTGCTCCTGATAATGGCAGAGTTACAACTGTAATTTTTAAGAAAACTGAACCATTAAGATGGTTACACGTGCATGAAACTTTGATTTCTGAATATGTAGGAAAAACAAAACCTTTTGATTACTAGTTCCTTTCTAATAAGATAAAACTATAGCCGAAATCATTTTCTTCATCAGCATCAAATGATTCTCGTAAAACCTCATGCCATTCATTGCGATTAAATTCAGGAAAAAACGTATCTCCTTTTACTTCTCTATGTACTTCTGTCAAATACAATCGGGATGCTTGCGCTAAAGTATATTTATATATCTCTGAGCCACCCGTTATCATAACTTCTTCAACACCTCTGCAATACTCAGATATTTCATCGATACTGTTTAATATCGTGCAACCTTCCGCCTCATAAGTATTATCGCGGGTAATGATGATATTTTCTCTACCCGGTAAAGGTTTGCCTATTGATTCATAAGTCTTACGTCCCATC
The DNA here is from genome assembly GCA_905182825.1 of Thiotrichaceae bacterium UBA7359. Classification (GTDB taxonomy): domain Bacteria; phylum Pseudomonadota; class Gammaproteobacteria; order Eutrophobiales; family Eutrophobiaceae; genus UBA7359. The sequence continues at coordinate 8,447 of CAJJDJ010000085.1, read as the reverse complement.
ACAATGGGTTTGCCCATAGTGATTTTTTTAAAATTTTTAAGATCTGCTGAAATATGCCATGGTAATGTGTCATTATTTCCTATGACACGATTAGGATCCATCGCGACAATAATAGAATATTGCATAATTATAATTCTAAACCTGATTGAATTTTAGAACATCACAAACAGCATCACGTTTCATTTATTTCAATTCACTATCAGTAAATAGGAACAATACTGTAATCATAATATGAAATGTATTTATAAACATTGATTTAAACAGCAATTGGCGCAGTTATGGCGGGGTGTGCTTTATAATTCAACAACTCGAAGTCCTCATAGGTAAATGAAAATATATCTTTTACATCCATATTAACTTTCATCTTAGGTAGCATATGGGGTGTGCGTGTTAGGAGTTCTTCTACTTGCTGAATATGGTTTAGATAGATATGTGCATCTCCAAAAGTATGGACGAATTCACCTAGTTTTAAATTTGTTACCTGCGCAATCATAATGAGTAGTAATGAATAGGATGCGATATTAAAGGGGACACCTAAAAATATATCTGCGCTACGCTGATATAACTGACACGATAATTTTCCATTGTTCACATAAAATTGAAATAATGCATGACAAGGTGCCAATGCCATTTTGTCTATTTCACCCACATTCCAGGCGCTCACTATCAAGCGTCTTGAATTAGAGTTGTGTTTTATTTGTTCAATGACTTGTGTTATTTGATCGATTGTCTTATCTGTCGTATTCCATGATCTCCATTGTGCTCCATAGACTGGACCCAGATCACCATTTTCATCAGCCCATTCATCCCAAATTGACACACCGTTATCCTTAAGATATTGAATATTAGTATTACCTTGTAAGAACCATAATAATTCATAGATAATGGACTTAAGATGACATTTTTTAGTCGTCACTAATGGGAAGCCTTTATTCAAATCAAATCGCATTTGATATCCAAAAGCACTGATAGTCCCAGTACCAGTACGATCTTCCTTTTTTGTGCCATTTTCTTTTACATGGCGTAATAAATCGAGATATTGCTGCACTTCTAATTAATTTCCTTTTGTTCGAAAAGCGACACCAAGTAAGATAAAACCGAATAATATCATAGGTATTGAAAGCAACATGCCCATTGTTACAAAATCAAATGCAAGATACCCAATATGTGAATCGGGTACCCGAATAAATTCAACTATAAATCTAAAAATACCATATCCAAACAGGAATAACCCTGAGATTGCCATTATTGGTCGGGGCTTGGACGAAAACCACCAAAGAATAATAAACAGCAATAAACCTTCCAGTAATGCTTCGTAAAGCTGTGAAGGATGCCGAGTAAGACCTCCGGCAGCAGGATCTGGAAAAACCATCGCCCAAGGTAAGTTACTTGGTGCACCCCATAACTCACCATTGATAAAATTGCCGATCCTCCCTGAGCCTAATCCAATGGGAATCACAGGGGCAATAAAATCTGTAACTTTAAAAAAAGATTTGTTATATTTGTGGGAAAAAAACCAAACAGCGACAAACACCCCTAGTAGGCCACCATGAAATGACATGCCACCATGTTGAAGATAAATAATCTCTATTGGATGCTGAATATAGTAAGACATATTATAAAAAATAACAGAGCCTAGCCTACCACCAATAATAATACCCAACATGGCATAAAAAATGAGATCCGAAATTTCTTCTGGACTGTACCCCCATTGATCTTTAACGCCGCGAAACCGTAATAAACACCAAGCTGCTAAAACGCCAAACACATAACTAATTCCATACCAATGTATCTTCAGAAATCCGATGTTTAAGGCAACAGGATCAATATCAGGATAAGAAATCATAGTAAACGCTTATTAATATATTAGTGAACAAGATAGTTCTAAATTTCACAAAAGTTGCTTGATAAGTCCATTATTACGATAATTCATTAAATTCTAATAATATAACCAAACATTCCCATTTATCAATGTGATGAAAAGTAAAAAAATTTAAACTGTTCCAAGATCGCATACCATCAGCGTATGTATGCTCATAATTAATAGATAATTAGAATCAACTAACTAATCACAATGGCTTTCAAGATAAATAGTCTTCTTATAGAATTCGGTTATTACTCGTAAATCGTTAATATTACGTGTAAACAACTCTAGGTCTTATCTAGATATCTCTGAATAATCGTAAATAACTATTTTAAAAGTATTCCCCACTCAACAACTTCAAATCAGAATTAAATTTGTGGTTCTGCTTGATTTAGTCTACTAAAACAAGAATGATATATGTACAAGAATCTGACGATGCTGCTTCGCGATATCAATTCATCATATTACATATGCAAGAACATTTCGTCTTAAAGTTAATAAATTTAAATAATCAAAGATGAGGGAAATATTAATGGCACCTGAAAATAAAAAGCTGCTGACATGGGTTGATGATATGGCCGCCCTGTGTCAACCAGATAACATAATCTGGTGTGACGGTTCAGATGCAGAGTGGTTCTCAATGTGGGACCTCATGGTCAAAAGTGGTACAGCCCGAAAAGTAAACGAAAAAAAACGTCCCAATAGCTATCATGTCAATTCAATTCCTGCGGACGTAGCCCGTGTTGAAGATCGTACTTACATTTGTTCAAAAAAAGAAAAAGATGCTGGCCCTACGAATAATTGGGCTGATCCAACCGAAATGCGTAAAACAATGAAATCAATGTTCACCAATTGTATGAAGGGTCGAACGATGTATGTTATTCCTTTCAGTATGGGGCCTATCGGCTCTGATATCGCACAAATAGGTGTTGAAATATCAGATTCACCTTACGTAGTCACAAACATGCATACTATGGCTAGAGTAGGTAATGATGTGCTAGATATGTTAGGACACGATGGTGATTTTGTTCCATGTTTACACTCAGTCGGCATGCCATTGATCGATGGAAATAAAGATGTACCTTGGCCTTGCAATCCTGATAATCGATACATAGTTCATTACCCAGAGACTCGTGAAATCTGGTCTTTTGGTTCGGGTTATGGTGGTAATGCTTTGTTAGGTAAAAAATGTTTTGCGCTTCGAATTGCCTCGACAATGGGACGTGATGAAGGTTGGATGGCTGAGCATATGCTCATTTTGAAACTCACTAATCCCGAAGGAATTGTTGAATATATAGCCGGTGCTTTTCCAAGCGCCTGTGGAAAAACTAATCTTGCTATGCTAACTCCTACCATCCCAGGCTGGAAAGTAGAAACTATCGGCGACGATATTGCTTGGATGAAATTTGGACAAGATGGACAGTTATATGCAATCAATCCTGAAGCAGGTTTCTTTGGTGTCGCGCCAGGCACTGGCATGGCGACAAATGCGAATGCCATGTTATCTATGGAATCAAATACTATTTTCACCAACGTTGCTGAAACCGATGATGGTGACGTATGGTGGGAAGGAATGACAAAAGAGCCACCCACACATTTGATTGATTGGCAGGGTAACGATTGGTCACCCGATTTAGATACTCTCTCATCACATCCAAACGCCCGATTCACAGCACGCGCAAATCAATGTCCAGTTATAGCAGATGAATGGGAAGATCCCAAAGGCGTTCCTATTAGCGCAATTTTATTCGGTGGCCGTCGCGCCTCTGTCGTGCCTTTAGTAACAGAAGCATTGAATTGGAACCACGGCACCTTTCTCGGCACTATTGTCGCTTCCGAAACTACAGCCGCCGCATTCGGTAACGTAGGTCAATTACGTCGTGACCCCATGGCAATGCTACCTTTTTGTGGTTACAACATGGCAGATTATTGGGATCATTGGTTGAAAATGGGTAAAACTGAAGGTGCAATAATGCCAAGGATTTACTACGTCAATTGGTTCCGCAAGAACGAGGCTGGTGAATTTATGTGGCCCGGATATGGTGAAAATAGCCGTGTTCTAAAATGGATATTCGAACGTTGTACTGGCAGCGTTGAAGCTGTTGAAACAGCAATAGGTAATATGCCAACAGATAATGGAATCGATTTCAACGGATTAGATATGTCTGATAAAAATATCGCAAACCTAATGTGTGTCGATACTAAAGGTTGGTTATCTGAGCTACAAAGCATTGAAGAATATTACGATACTTTTGGTGAACATTTGCCAGCAGAATTGCGAACGCAAATTCTAGCCCTAAGAGAACGTCTTGAATCTACAAAACAAGCTGTAGCGTGAATGCTTTAGCTAATCTAATTGAACTCACTTTATGCGAGTTTTATTAATTGGAAGAGGAATTGAATCTTGATTGAAATGACTTTAGAAATCGCGGAACGCTTAGGTAAAGCGGCGCTGAGAAAGGCTAATGAAATAGGTCGACCAATGAGTGTGTCGATTGTCGATGAATCTGGCCGTTTGGTTTATTTTTCACGAAGTGATAACGCTGGTTTTTTTACTTTCGATACATCTCGCGCCAAAGCTATGGCTGCAGCATCGTTTAAACGTTCAACAATGGAAATCACAGAAAACAAAGATGCAAACCCATTACTCTGGTTTTCCTTACCAAGCGTAGTGCCTGCCCAAGCTTTGCCAAGCCCGGGAGGTGTGCCTATTATGAAAAATGGTCATGTTATCGGTGGAATTGGTTTAGGCGGTGGTGCTCCTGATGAGGATCACGAATGTGCTTTAGCCGGAACATCAGCTATATAGTTATATAAGATTTAATGGCGGTTAATACACAGCAATTCCCATAATTAATAATATTGATTCTAAACTACTAGAATTAATTTGATATGGTGTCCCTGCACGGATAAGTGGTTTACCCATATAACCAACACCAACACCCGCAGCTTGTAACATTGGTAAATCATTAGCTCCATCCCCAACTGCACAAGTTTCTTCGGGAAGTATTGCTAATTGCTTAATTTCTTCTTGAAGAATTTTTAACTTCGCACCCGCATCTATAATTGGTTCTAAAACATTTCCTGTTAATTTGCCAGAAGATACTTCTGCTTTGTTGCAGACATAGCGATCAAATCCCATCTTTGCTGCAACGACACTTACTATTGGTTCGAAACCGCCACTAACAAGAACCGTTCGTACACCATTTTTCTGCGCAAAGTTAATAAGTTTCTCTGCACCGTAGTTAAATTTAACCTTATTTGCGACATCGTCGAAGAGTTTCTCTGAAATACCTTTTAGTAAACTAATTCGTTCATCCAATGCTTTGCGAAAATCCAATTCTCCTTGCATAGCTCTGAAAGTAATTTCTCGGACTTGTTCTCCAACACCAAGGCTCATAGCAATATCATCCAGTGTTTCAGTTAGAACAATCGTGCTATCCATATCACAGACTAGAAGTTTTTTCTTTCGTCCTGAGATAGGTAACAAAAAAATATCAGCACCTACATTTGAAGTCAAAAGCAATAATTTTTTAAATATTTTCCAGGCATTTTGAGTCGTTTCTGAAATAAAAATCTCGGTCGTCTGTTTATCAGACAACACCTCGGTTAGACCAATAACGATATTGTTCTTATCAAAAAAATGATGCACTAAATTTAAAGCAGAGTCATTCATCAACGCGTTCACCAAAACAACAACAAACTCTGTTTGTTTATCCTCTGTTTCGCTTAATAACCAATAAGGATTAGGAAAAGACAACGTCTCATTCACAAAATTAATGAATTAAAATTTAAATACTGCACGTCACTGATGTATTTAATTGCCCTTAAATCATCAAGATCTATTGATTTAACAGGTGCATCTATTTCAAGTAAAGAGATCGCATCACCCCTACTTTCTCTGCGACCAAGATGCATATTGGCAATATTAATATTTTTATTTGCGGCAAAGAGACCTATCGCTCCTATCACCCCAGGTTCATCTTGATTAGTGATATATAACATGTGTTCACCAAACTCTGACTCTAACTTGATCCCTTTAATTTCAATTAATCTGGGACGATTTTGTATTAATGTACCACAAACACTTCGTATTTTATCTCCGGCCATAATGCTAATGGTGACGCGATTATGATATACATCTTCGAGATCTTCTTTTGCTTCAGTAACATGTATACCTCTATCAAATGCCACTTTACGTGCATTAACGACATTAATATCATTGAAGTGCGGCGCTAAAACTGATTGTACAACTTGAGTTGTTAATGGTTCTACATTCAGTTTGGCTGCATCACCAGCAAAAGTTACTGTTATACCTTGAATTGCAGTATGACTTAGTTGCCCGGCAAATAAGCCCAAATAATTGGCCAACTGAAAATAAGGTCTTAACTGTCGCACTTCTTCTGCTGATAGACTTGGTGCATTCAGTCCATTTTTTATTGAACCATCTAAAAGATAATCTGAGATTTGTTCAGCAATTTGTACAGCAACTTTCTCTTGTGCCTCTGTTGTTGATGCTCCGAGATGCGGTGTGCAAATTACATTTTCTAAACCGAACAAAGGATTTCTCTTTGCCGGTTCTTCCAGATATACATCTAAGGCAGCACCTCTTAAATGACCACTTTCCAACGCAACATGCAAAGCAAGCTCATCAACTAAACCACCACGAGCACAATTAATCAACATAGCACCTTTCTTCATCTTATTAATTGCTGAAGCATTAATAATATTTTCGGTTTCTACCGTCTTCGGCACATGGAGTGAAATCACATCAGAAGCAATAAATAATTCTTCTAATTCTACTTTTTTAATACCTAATGCACTAGCACGCTCTTCAGTCAAATAAGGGTCGTAGGCTTGAACCTTAAGACCAAAACCTATTGCCTTCTGAGCAACGATTGAGCCTATATTACCAGAACCTATAATGCCGAGCATTTTGCCAGTTAATTCAACACCCATATATTTAGACTTTGCCCAGGCTCCAGCATGAGTCGTTTGGTTAGCCTGAGGAATATGCCGCGCTAAAGAAAAGATCATGGCTAACGTATGCTCTGCTGTTGTAATCGCATTACCCATTGGGGTGTTCATAACTACGATACCTTTCGCTGTGCATGCAGGTACATTAATATTATCCACACCTATTCCGGCACGACCAACGACTTTTAGTTGGGGTGCTGCATTTAAAATTTTTTCTGTCACATTTGTTGAAGAACGTATCGCTAAACCATGAAAACTCGGGATCATGTCAAGCAATTCTTCTTCTGTCATTTTTCCTGTTTGAACAACATCTATCCCACGTTTTTTAAACACATCTACTGCCTGACTGGACATAGGGTCGGAAATTAAAACACGTGCTTTACTCATAATGTTTCTCCTGAATTCAACTCTTCGTTCAACCATCGTCCATAAGCCCAATCGAGCCATGGCATTAATTTGTTAAGATCAGACGATTCGATAGTTGCACCACCCCAGACTCTAAAACCTATGGGTGCGCTTCGATAAGCGGCTATATCATAAGCAACATCTTCTTCTTCTAACCATTGACACATTAAACCAATCGCTATTTGTTGCTGTTCTTCACTCAAGATTAAAAATTCTTTTGATACAACCTTTAAACACATTGATGTGGTAGATAATGTTTCCGCTCTATTCGGCAACCAATCTATCCAATCGGTTTGTCTCACCCAATTATCCACTGCTTTAAAATTATTATTACAACGCTGAATCAATGACGATAATCCACCAATTGATTCAGCCCATTTTAATGCCGAATGCAAATCTTCCAACGCTAACATACTTGGTGTATTTAATGTCGCACCTTTAAACACGCTTTGGGTTATTTTACCATTTTTGGTAATTCGAAAGATCTTCGGTAATGGTCGCGATGGCTGATAACTTTCTAAACGTTCAATAGCCTTTGGGCTTAACGCTAACATCCCAAAACCTCCTTCACTACCCAATACCTTTTGCCAAGACCAAGTAACAACATCAAGTTTCTTATAATCTAATTCCATAGCAAATACCGCAGAAGTAGCATCACAAAAAACAAGGCTTTTTTGATTTGGAGATATCCAATCTAAATTGGGAACACGCACACCACTAGTCGTGCCGTTGTAAACGAAAACGATATCACGATCAATTTTCGTCTGAGATAAATCTGGTAAATCACCGTAATCAGCTTGGAAAATATTTAAGTCCTCAATTTTCAACTGATTTTGAATGTCATCAGCCCAATCATTGGAAAAACTTTCCCAGACAAATACATCTACACCACATTTTCCAAGCATAGACCATAAGGCTAATTCAAAGGCTCCGGTATCAGAAGCAGGCACGATAGCGAGCTGCCAATTATCAGGTAGATGTAATAATTTAGCCGAATGCGAAATAGCTTCTTGTAATCGAGATTTTGGTATCGAGGCTCGGTGACTTCGCCCTAGGTTATCAGCAGATAGGCTAGAAAGGTTCCAACCTGGATGTTTTTTACACGGTCCGGATGAAAAACGAGGATCGTCCGGACGCAAAGCAGGCCTCTCACAAAGCCGTTTAGCAGGTACGTTCATTATCTAATCTCTAATTAGTCGAC
>CAJJDJ010000084.1 GCA_905182825.1 Thiotrichaceae bacterium UBA7359 | reverse complement strand
CTCCCAGCGCTTTTTCTTTATTTACCAGATAGTCTTGATAGGTTCCTGGCCAACTAGATAACTTGCCGCGATCAAGCTCTATAATGCGCGTTGCTAGTTTTTGTAGAAAAGCACGGTCATGCGTAATGAAAATGACAGCACCATTGAAATTTAATACACGATTCTCCAACCACTGAATAGTACTGAGATCAAGGTGGTTTGTTGGTTCATCGAGTAATAATAATTGTGGGTTACTGACAAGTGCTTTACCGAGTGCAACTCGACGTCTCCAACCACCTGATAATTGAGTGAGTTTTAAGTCAGCCGGTAAATTTAAGTCGGATATAATCGTTTCGACACGTTGATCGATATTCCAGCCACCCTCAGCCTCGATCTGATGTTGCAATTCTTCCAGATCCCGTAAGCTAGCATGATTTTCATCATCAAATTGATGTGAACGTTCTTCATATTCTTTGAGTAATCGTTGTAAATGATTGAGTCCCTCAGCCACGTAGTCCCTAACCGTAATGTCTCGAATCTGTGGCAGTGATTGCTCTAATTGACTGACTCTGAGGTGAGATTGTTTAATAATTTCACCGCTATCAGTTTCAATCTTTTCTGCAATAATATTAATTAAAGTTGATTTGCCGGCACCGTTGCGACCTATCAAACATACACGCTCGCCTGATTCCACAGTCATACTGACATTATTGAGTATAAGTTGATCGCCGAATTCGAGAGAAACCTCACTAAAAGTGATTAAAGCCATTACACACCAGCATTTGAAAAAACGCGATTATATAGTATTCATCGACTCGAGACAGAATTTCTCAGTGAGTCTAATCATGGTAAATTATAAAGTGACGGGCTAGTGTTTGTTTCCACTCATAAATAGAAAAATGGAGAGTACTATGTTAAATAAAATTTTCGAGATGCAAACAGAACTTAATGACTACGTTTTTAGTAAAAATAAACTCAAAGACAAAGTAGGACAGGATCTGAATATGCAATCGATCATAACTTCTGTCGTTAAAAATAAGTTGAATGTTAATGAATTACCAAATGAATGGTTAATGAATTATTCAAAAGCAATAAAAGAAGAATTAATTGAGCTGGATGAGGAATTATTGTGGAAATGGTGGAGTAAAGATGAAATCGATATACAAAATGTCCGGGTTGAATTAATTGATATTCTACATTTTCTCATATCTGCAATGATGTGTGCCGGACTTGATGCCGAAAAAGTATTCGACATATATAAACAAAAACATGCTGTCAATCTTAAACGGCAAGAGACTAATTATAAGAAAGACACAAAGACAGAAGAAGATAATCGTTCTATTACTTGATTGAGATTATATCTAATATTTATTAATATAAAATAAAATCATTAAGGTATAAAAAATGTTGTTCCAAGAACTTAGTAGGATTATCACCTCTATTCATAGATCAGAACTCGAAGATTCGTATTCGAAGTTTTGTGAAAGAAATGGGATAGATAAAGCCGACGAATTTATTTCCGAACTTTTTGATGATGATCGTATTACGAAGGAAGAATTAGAAAACTTTCAATATATGAAAGATATACAACTTACTGTAGTTAAGGATTTAAGCAAACTTCGTGCTGTAAATTCAGCAGGTAGTCAAGACGACGATGCTCAAACTAGTTTCACTATATTGAAATCAATCGATCGAGGTGCGATGGGTGAAATTCTGACCGCTAAGGATAATCAACTCGGACGAACAGTCGCATTTAAAAAGATCCACGAACATGTTGCTAAAATACCTAGTTATCTTGAACGTTTTTTTATGGAAGCTCAGGTTACTGCACAATTAGAACATCCCAATATTGTTCCTGTTTATCAAATGAAAATCGATGGTAATAATGCTGGTTATGCCATGAAACTTATTCATGGTAAGACATTAGGCGTCCTTATCGCTGAAACAAAAAAGCAACTAGAAAAGTATGGCAAACTTGGCAAACGACATAATTTGTCAGCAAGATTAGAACATTTTTTAAAGGTTTGCGATGCTATGCATTATGCGCATCGTAAAGGGGTAATCCATAGAGATTTGAAGCCTCAAAATGTCATGGTAGGGTCGTTTAATGAAGTCTATGTAATGGATTGGGGTATCGCAAAGATTGTTTCAGTCGACGATAAAGTTTTTGAAGATGCTACCAGTATGATCAGTTCAACAGATGATGCTATGGATGAAACAAAAGTTGGTCAGATACTTGGTACACCGGCCTATATGTCTCCTGAACAGGCTAATGGACAAATTGATATTATTGACCATCGTAGTGATTTATTTTCTCTGGGTTTGATCTTGTTTGAGTTAGTAACGCTTAAACGTGCTTATCCTAATGACGAAAATAGTACGGTTCTTAGTAAGGCAAAAATGGCCAAGCTGGCTAAACCGGTGCGTTATCCAAGACAGCCAGATATTCCCAAGCAGTTGATAGCCATTATACATAAAGCAACTCAACGGGACCCGGATAATCGTTATGAAACCGTGGATGCGTTCACTGACGATATACGTCGTTATATGCGTGGTGTTGCGATTAAGGCAAAACGCGATACTCTATTGCAAAAACTCATGCGTTGGATGAACCTCCATCGAGTCGCCGTACTAAATATCGTTTTTTGTACGGTCATATTATCTTTAATCACCGTGAGCTGGAGTTTTTATCATCAACAACAGGCGATATTAGAATCACAATTTAAAGGTCAAAGGATGAATAATTTCATCTCTGCCGTAACGAAGCAAGCACACAAGATAGATACACAGTTTCTAAGATATGAAGCGAGCATTGAGGCCATAGCTGCATCAGCCGTCACATTACTGGAATATGGGCAACCTGATACAGGGCGTTTTTACGATCATAATGATCTCACTGATTCAAAACTCGCACCACCGGACTTGGCAGAGTCATCAATCTATGGGTTTCCTATCAGTGTCGGCTGGCATACTTATAAACTAGCGCCAGGTGTTGAGTATGCACAAGTAGAGAACCTGGTTCGTGCCATTAATCCGCTGCGAAATATCTTTAAAAAAATGACGTTAAAGAGTCACTATACGATAATTCCTCCAGGTGATCACAAAATGGCTATGAAAATAATCAAAGATGAAGGATTAACCTTGGTCTGGGCATATGTTGGTCTTGTAGAAGGTGTCATGGCTATGTATCCAGGCATGTCGGGATTTCCATCTGATTTTGATCCGAGAAAACGACCTTGGTATGTAAACACTTTGAAAAATGAAGGAGCATGCTGGATGCCACCTTACATCGATACTGGTGGACAAGGAGTCTTACTACCGTGTACTAAAAAATTGTATGATAAGAATGGAAAATTTTTGGGTGTTGCTGCGGTAGATATAACACTTGATTTTATTCGACGTGAATTGATGTCGCTTTCAGACATTCGTGGGCTAGTAGAGAACACTTATTTACTGAATGAAAGCGCAGAAATTTTTGTAAGTTCCGCAGACATATCGAAAGCCTATGAACGTGGTACGCTAATTAATACGTTAGATAAACTTGAAACTTACCCAAATCAGAGAGTTGTAGATAATATTCGACAAGGAAAATCTGGATACATTAGTTATAAACAGCAAGGCAAAGAAAAATTTCTTGCGTATTACCGGCTGAATTCAATTGGGTGGTATTATCTTGTCGAAGTTGATATGTCAAAAGTAATGAAATTAGATACTAAAGATATGATTATTGAATAAGAAATATATCGTTAAAAATTTCAGTAAATGATTAATAAAAATACCTATAATATAAAATAGAAAAATATTTTTTTCATAAAAAATCATTTGTTTTCGATGAAGTTGTATTTAGTATCCTAAGAGATTGAATGATGAAATTCTATAAGAATCTATTATATTTAATAAATCTAGAACAAGCCTCTCTAATGCGATAGCCTCTTTTAAATACAGATGTGATTTATTCTGAAGAAGTTACATTATTGATAATCAACTACGAGACGTAAACCTTGATATTGATATAACAAAAAAGTTTCAGGTGAAATAGAAGTTAAATGACCTGTCATGGGAATAGCCTAAGTCATCACAAAGATGAAGCTTTATTAATGAGTCGCACACTCAAAAGTATCAGAGACTTTAATTCTGCTGATAAGTTTATTAAAAAGGTCTTTTCTAAAGAGAAACTGTCATTTAATACCCGCTGTCGAGCAAACTAAGAATTAGTGAATATAAATATGGTAAGCAATAATGATATTGACAATAGCGTCTAAATTTGAACACTTGAAGCCAACAGGTGTTAGTTGTTCATTATGTCGCAAAGGTACACTTGAGCCAGCTAGTGGCCAATTTGGACCTGTATATAGATGCTCGGCTAAAGAGTGCGATTTTTATGTTGAAACGCGACCAACAGGAAAGAAATGCAAGCATCTTCATGACGACAAGAAATGTGATGCATTAATGGTTGAAGGAACTAAGACAATTCCCAATCGTTGTAGCGATAAGACTTGCCCAAACCGAAATCCACATAAGCTTAAAAAGTGAGGCTATCTATTATAAAGGTCTGCCTTCAGGGTAAAAAACAAAGACAGTACAGCCAGTTTTAGACTGGGGAATATGCGCAGAACCTTTAGGCATGTGAATATATGTGCCGGCAGGGTATTCACGTTCTCCATCGCTAAACACACCAGAAGCAACATAAACTTCTTCTGAACTTGATTCGTGAACATCTTCACCACCTTTCCAGGAGGCGCCAGGGTCAAATTCTACGAGCATTGCTTTAATACCCGTTTCATCTTCCATTAATGTTTGCATACGAATACCTTCAAACAACTCGTTCACAGGAGCATCTTTCAGTTCTGTCCATTGCATTTTAGACATAGTCATTTTCTCTCTTTTGGTAGGTTTTTAACTAAAGAGTATAATCAGCTACTCTTATTAATAATTCAATACAATTAAAATGAATATAGATCATTAAAAAATAAATTATGTTGAATTTCCTGCAAGGAATATCGAAGTAGTGAAATTTTTTATATGATTATTTAGTTTAGCATCCGTTAATTATGCTGCTTTCTAAAATAGTAGTATTGATCAAGACATGAAGAAATAGAAAAAGGTGAGTCTGGAGGTTATTACTTTTATTTAAATGTCCCAAGTGGTAACAGATATCCTATACTCTCGAATAAATAAAATATAATTGGTAATTCAATTTATGCGAATATTTCTAATTCTTTTTTTCTCATTATTTTTAAATGCATGTACGACTGTACCCGAAGGTGTCACCCCAGTGTCTGATTTTGAAATTAATAAGTACCTTGGTAAATGGTATGAAATAGCACGACTTGATCATTCTTTTGAACGCGGGCTAGATAGAGTCAATGCTGAATATTCTCTGCGTGAAGATGGTGGTGTTAAAATAATAAATAAAGGATATTCTAATCAGGATAAAGACTGGAATGAGGCTGAAGGTAAAGCTTATTTTGTTAAAGCTAAAGATGAAGGCCATTTGAAAGTATCTTTCTTCGGCCCATTCTATGGTTCTTATATTATCTTTGAACTCGATAAAGAAGATTATCAATATTCATTTGTTTCGGGCAACAATAGATCTTATCTATGGTTATTAGCAAGAACACCAACGGTTAGTCAAAATATCATTGATAAATTTATTGTCAGGTCAAATGAGTTGGGTTTTGAGATGGAAAAATTGATCTATGTTAATCAATCAAAATAAATAAATTTTTATGAAGAAAGTAATAGTTAAAGATAAGATGCAGTCAGATTATGTCTATTATCTAATAGAACCAATAGGCAGAAACTTTGACCATGATTTTAAACCAGAACTCAAACCTAAAGAAATGTTAGAGCTTGGTATATTTGGTGGAAAATATATGACAGATTGCCAATATGAGTATCCAAAAAGTTGGTTTAAGAAAGCAAAATTTTCTCTACTCAAAAGTAATCCTAAACTTAATTATTATGGTGTTGATGCTTCATTGCCTTTAATAGAATGGCAGAAAAAGGGATGGATATTCGAGGAAGATCCTCGTGGCTGGTTTCAATGGTATTGTCGATATTATATGGGACGTCGTATTCCAGAGGAAGATTTTCGGCAAATTAAAAGATGGAAAGCAATTACTAGACATAGAGGAGCAATTAGAAAAAATTGCGAAAAATACGATTTAGAGTGTAGAAAAAAGCAGAGACAGGTGTTGTTGCATTGGGCTTATGATTCAAGAGAAATCTAGATAAATTGTTATTTTATCGAGTCAAATTGACCACTCTTAATATATGACTAATGACTTCATTAGGTGCATCTTTGTAGATATTATGACCACTACCTTCAATTACGACATGCGAACTATTTGTGCTGAGATTAAGCAAATCCTTTTGCATCTCACGCCATGCTGATTCAAGTGAAATACCATTAATATCCGGTAGTTGACGTTTCCCTCTGGTCAGCACTACCAAAGGTATATCAAATAACGAGCCAGCATGTTTTACTTCATACGCACTTTCCTTGAAATATTTTAATTCATCCATCTGTGCATATACTGCTTTTCTACTAGAGTTTAGAGAATACCAGCGTTTTTCAAATGCAGTCATATTTTCTGGCGCCGGTTCTCGTCGTGTTATTTTTAGAGGGGGCCTATTTTTCACATTATCAAGTTCTGAGAGTCGATATATTTGATCTGGGTGAGATGAATCAACTAAAACCACACCTACGACTTTATCTGGTCGTGTTGCGGCAAAATACCTTGCTGTAAATCCACCGAAAGAATGTCCTACTAAAACAAAAGGTCCAGAAATTTTCGCAAGCTCTAGTAACCTGTTTAGCTCATGTACGATTTGTGATGTGGTTCTTTTACCTGGCCCAGGGTCACTCCATCCATAACCAGCTCTATCGTACACACAAGTACGAACATTCTTTGATAAAGTTTTTGCTATTTCGTACCAATTAGCAGACGAATCTGCTATGCCGACATCGATTAATACTGTTGGTGATTTATCTCCAACACAGTCAATATACATTACATGCATACCAAGATGTATAAACTGACCTGGAGGCTTGAATGGTTTATTTTCATTGGCTGATGCGGCATTAGTGTAGATCAAAATGAACCAACAAAATGTGTAAATAATTTTTTTAATGAATGACATCATGTGTGTTTCTATAATTGATGTTGCATAGGTTTACTTTCTGTTTCTATGACTTTTTTTAATGCTTGTTCCATTATTGATCGCGCATGTCCTGTCAAATTACCCAAAAGTACATGTAGATCAGCATCCCTTTTAAATCTACTAGCGCATTCTGTACTGTATATTTCAAATTGAATTAATTTTAATATCATACTTGACAGATGCTGGGGACATTCACATTTTATCGTATTTGAAGCTGAAGATAATTTGATTAGATCATTATTGGAGTATGTTCTTAATGGTGCTTTACTTTCTAAGTCAAAACCAAAATCATCATTATTAGAAATATTTTTCTCTTGGATCAAATTACTTATTTCTGTTTTTAGGTGGTCCATGGTAATAGGTGCTTGTATATATGTGTAATCAGTCTTTTTTAATAATTTCATTGCAGCACTATTGGTGAATCCGTATATCAACATTAAACGCTTTGCTCCGGAGGCTTTGAACAAATCACTTATGTGTTGGATCTGATCTCCTTGAATTGCTGGACGTTCTAGAATTAATATGTCAATGTCATTATCTTCGTTTCTTTTAATGAAATCAGTTTCATTACGATACAGCCCTGTAAAACTAAAAGAGGGATCAAACATATCGAAATGTTCAAGTTGCAATGATAAGACTTCTCCAATGACAGCAACTTGAACTGTTCTTTTTGTGTTTTTAGGGTGCGGACGAATTGTATTTTGGTCGTGTATTTCTAAACGTTCGATCAATTTTTCATTCGCGAGTGGTGCGATACCTCCAATCGAATGACCTCTGTCCACCAACATTTTCAACAATGTGAGTCTATTAATGTCATCATTTTGATATTGACGATCTGAATTGTTAGTCCGGATTGGTTCTACAACACTATAACGTCTCTCCCATATTCGTAATGTATCGATCGGTATATTTGTAATACGTGAAACAGCGCCTATTTTGAAAGTAGAATGTGTAGATGTAGTCATTTTTGTTTCAACTTTTAAATTATTTAAAAAGAGCATAGACAAAGACTAGACAAATGTCGACAATTGTTAAAGGTATTAATTATAAATACTATATTATTTATTTTAAGCTAATGAAATATATGGTAAATTATAAATAACGATGACCTAGACATACTTTAGCGGGTTATTAGATATAAGTATCAAAGCGCTTATGTCTAGGTCAATAAACTAGGTGCATGTATTTAATGATGCTTGTTATAATTTTTTAAATTAATAGATTGATTTTTAATCCTTAACTATTAATTGTAAAATTAGTTTCAACTGGCGAGATGACTGGGATGGCCTATCAGTATCGATGGGTTTAAATTGATGGTTCTTTAAAAAGAACTGAGGTTTTTAATAATGAAAAAAATGATGGATCTGGAAGAGATCATTAAATCACGTCGAACAATTCACGATTTCATCCCTGAACAGATTCCAAACATATCAATAATTAAAGACTCGATGGAAACAGCCTGTTGGGCTCCAAATCATCATTGTTCAGAACCGTGGCATTTTTATATATTAGGACAGGAGACTGTCAGTAATATTTGTGAGTTGAATAAAGAGATGCTAACAGAAACAAAGGGAATAGAGATCGCAGAAAACAAGCATAAGCGTTGGCTGGATATACCTGGTTGGTTACTTATTACTTGTCAAAAATCAAATGACGAGCTACTTTTTCAGGAAGATTATGCCGCCTGTTGTTGTGTAATTCAAAATATGATGCTTTGTCTATGGAATAAGGGCATTGGCACAAAATGGTCGACAGGCCCGATAACTCGTAAGGATCAATTCTATGATCTAGTTTGGGTAAATAAAGCACTGGAAAAGGTTGTTGGATTA
Source organism: Thiotrichaceae bacterium UBA7359 (assembly GCA_905182825.1). GTDB lineage: Bacteria > Pseudomonadota > Gammaproteobacteria > Eutrophobiales > Eutrophobiaceae > UBA7359. The sequence continues at coordinate 921 of CAJJDJ010000084.1, read as the reverse complement.
ATTTGGTATGGCTACCCAACTGACGTACCGCAAACTATCAGGAAACCCTTACAACAGGTTTTGACTGAGTTACCTTAAGTTAATAAAGAGAAACGACATACTTCATATATCGCTTCATTTTTTGGTACCGATTGTCCTAGCATTACTATTTTTTAAAGAAAAATGGAAAGTAGCCTATTGTCATATGGTAGCAACGATGTTTGTTGATCTTGATCATATATTCGCTGATCCATTCTATGAGCCTAATCGATGTAGCATTGGATTCCATCCGATGCATGAATTTATTCCAATAATATTTTATGGAATAATTTGTTTTTTCAAGCCACTACGCTATGTTGGAATCGGTTTGATTATTCATATGGCTCTAGATTCGGTTGATTGTATGAAAAGTAATGGAGTCTGGTTCGTTTAGAGACTAACTAGATTTTTAATGAAAGGTACCCAATCAGTAAAAATTTATGCTTAGTAGTATTTTTCAGACATTGTTTCAACTTTTTGTCGGTTTCTAGTACTAGCACGCTGAACAATATTTATTATGTAAATCGCATGAGACCAATATGAAATATTATAATTAAAATTTGTTAAATCCTACATTTCTTAGAAGTTATATCACGATGATCACTGTTTTAAATAAACCAATTCCATTTGATGGAGGCATACAACTATCACCAAACAAAGCGATCTCTTTGAAACAACCGCTAAAGAAAGCGGAATTACCTCGCCTAATTAGAATTCCTTTAGATCAACATTTCGGACTACATGCATCACCGACTGTTAACATCGGAGATCGAGTTTTAAAAGGTCAAATAATTGCAAGTGTGGAGGGAGGCATAATCAAGCCTATACATGCCACTACCTCGGGTATCATAAAAGAGATAGCTGAGTACCCCATGCCAAATTCATCTCTAGTAATGTCAACGT
>CAJJDJ010000083.1 GCA_905182825.1 Thiotrichaceae bacterium UBA7359 | reverse complement strand
GAACTTTTAACTTTTATCATGACATTGTATCGAAGATATGAACACAAAGTGGTTCTTTCCACTTGATATGCAGTATTAACAACGGATATAAATAAATGATACCACAGCATCACAATCTATTAAAAACAACGTTTTTCATCAGTTTTTTTTGTTTTAGCAACATGATTTGGGCTGAAGTAGAGAGAGAGTCATCAATCCATGTTCCTATTAATAAATTACATGCTTCATTGCTAAACATTATGGAAAACGACGGTACTAAATCTTTTCAAGAACGTTATAATATAATGGAAGAAGTAGTGGTTACACATTTTAATACCCCATTAATTACTAAGATCATATTAGGTAGACACTGGAAAACGTTAGATAAACAAGGACAAAAAGATTTTATTGACACATTTAATCGTTTAACGATATCGACTTATGTGAATCGATTTAATTCTTATAATGGAGAGTTTTTTAAAACCTTATCAATCGAACAAATGAAAAAAAATAGATTTTTAATAAGAACAGAGTTTGTGCGTGTAGACGATAAGCCTATTTCATTCAACTATATTGTACAAAACAATATGGGAGTCTGGAAAATAATAAGTGTCATAGCTAACGGCATCAACGATTTATCTTTGAAAAGGGCAGATTATTCCTCTGTCATTAAAGAACGCGGTTTTGACTCCCTGATTAGCAGTTTGAAACAAAAAATTAAGGACCTACAACCAAAATAATTTATAAAATCAATATTAAAAATTGTCTCAAGCGTTAAGGTATGTCAATATTTACTCAAATGTAGAAACAATTTTCGGACAGTAAGAGAGAATAAAGATGACGTCAAGCCATATATTAAAATTAGCGAAATCTCTGGTTTATACTGGAATTCTGATATTAACCGCAGGCTGTGCTACGACACAAAATAGTGCGTTAGAGGGTGGCAGTGATCCGCTAGAACCAGTCAATCGAACTGTATTCAATACTTTAGAAACATTGGATAAACACTTCATAAAACCAATAGCAGAATCCTATGTCGACGTAACTCCTGTGCCGATTAGGACTAGTGTGTCAAATTTCTTCGATAATTTAAGCTACTTAAATGTTATTTTAAATGACTTTTTACAAGGGAAATTTGAACAAGGGATGACCGATATACTTCGTTTTATCTATAACTCAACGTTTGGTATTGCAGGTTTATTTGATGTTTCCACTCCTATTGGTATGCCGGCGAACAGTGAAGACTTTGGACAAACATTGGCTGCTTGGGGAGTAAGTCAAGGTTCTTATCTATACCTTATGGGCCCAAGCTCAACACGTGACATAACAGATCAAGTCCCGAGCACATTGTTAAATCCATTCTTTTACCTTTCAAGTATTGTGATGGCGCCAATTAGCGCTTTGAACGCTATAAATACTCGTGCTAATTTACTTGAACAATCAAATATACGCGATGAAGCAGCGCTTGATCCATACTCATTTACGCGGGAAGCTTATCTACAACAACGTGAGTTTAAGGTTCACGATGGTAAACCTCCAGCTAGCGGTTATGACGATATCTTTAATGATGCTAGTGCTAATGCTACTGAAAACACTGAAGATAATGAAAAATCTGGCATGCTAGTAATCGAATAGCATTTCAAAATCATACAAAATACTCACAACAATAGATAAAAAATAAGTCTTTGCACTAGCTGATTGATGCAGCAACTTCTTCTATCCAATGTTTCACCGGCACTGGGCACTTCTGTTGTAAATGCTTAAGACAACCAATGTTCGCTGTAAGAATCATTTCTGGCTTTCCTTGCATCAAATTTTCAATTTTTTTCCCTTGTAATTTATTTGAAATATTTTTTTCCAGTAACGAATAAACACCTGCTGAGCCACAGCATAAACCTGCATCAAGAACCGGTGTCAATGTAAACCCTAATCTCTCCAGTAATCTTTCAGTAACACCACTCAATTTTTGCCCATGCTGTAATGTACAAGGACTTTGAAATGCCACATTTATTGAATTATCAATTTTTAAGTCTTCTAATTCAAAATCTGACATGAATTCAGAAATGTCTTTCGTCATTTTGGAAATTTTTGCTGCCTTGGCAGCATACTCTTCGTCTTTTCGCAATAAATAACCATATTCTTTTATATGAACCCCACAACCACTAGCTGATGAAATAATAGCTTCTATTCCTTGCTCTATTACTGGCCAATATAAATCAATATTTTGTCGCATAAATGATAAGGCTTGATCTGTTGCCGTAAGATGATGACTCAAAGCACCACAGCATTGTTCATTCTTGATTTTAATAACTGAAACTCCAAGGGCATCTAGTACTTTTGTTACAGACTCATTTATCTCTGGCGCTAATGCAGGCTGAACACAGCCGGTAAATAATATAACCTTTCGAAGATGCGTTTTCATATTAATAAGTTTAGTCTCCTTTACCTGCGTAAGGAGCATGCTTTTTAATTTTTCAGATAAACAAAAACGAAAGATTTGTCCAAATTTTATAATAAGATCGAACCTTTTTCTATACGGGAATAATTGTAAAATGAAGAACCGATAGAGTCGATGTTGCCATGGCCGAAATATTTTCTGATTAATATAGTGTCGTCCGATATCGAGCAATTTTCCATATTCAACACCAGATGGACAAGTTGTTTCACATGCCCGACAGGTCAAACATCTATCTAGGTGTTTCATTGTTTGTCTCGTACTGACTTCACCTTCAAGCATAGATTTGATTAGGTATATACGCCCTCTCGGACCATCAAGCTCATCACCTAGGAGTTGATAAGTTGGACAGGTCGCTATACAAAAACCACAATGGACACATGATCGAAGAATCCGCTCAGCTTCTTTTCCATCTGCTGTATTTTTAATAGATTGCTCAATAAATGTTTGCATTTTTTTAAAGCGAAGCGTAAATCTTCCCAGGGTTTAATATTCTGTGTGGATCAAAAGC
>CAJJDJ010000082.1 GCA_905182825.1 Thiotrichaceae bacterium UBA7359 | reverse complement strand
ATCTAGCACTACCCTCTTACTGTTGTTAAGATCTTTAAGTATCGACACTACCGGTGCAGGGAATCCTAATTGGTGATCAGCCTCAAGTTTAACCCAGGTTGATAGTCTTGCATCATTTGTCCTATTTGTCTGTGTTTTTAGTTTTATATGAACTGGTTTTATCGATAAATGGAAATGGCTAAACGTATGCTTGAAAGTTTTAAATTCAATTTTATCTTTTAACTTATACCCATATTTTTCTAAAAGTGAAGTTTCGATAGATTTATCCGTTGAGAATTCCGGAAAACACCAGAGAGAGCCCCAGATTCCAGTCGATGGTCGCTGCTCTAATAAAATCTCACCACTATTATTTTCAATGATCGCGAATATTGTCTCTCGAGTAGATAAATTAGACCTTGGTTTAGATTCGGGAAGTTCATGTTCTCTGCCTGTTTTTAAGGCGACACAATCATGACTCAATGGGCAATGCTGGCAATCTGGGTTACGCCTAATGCAAAGAGTTGCACCTAAATCCATAATAGCCTGTGTATAGCTACCGATAAGTTCAGTAGGAGTATGTAGCTCAGCATATGACCAAAGGGTAGCTTCAACATCCTTTTTGCCCGGCCAGCCTTCAACACCATGATAACGACTCAAGACCCGTTTCACGTTACCATCGAGAATAGGGTGTCGTTGTTCACATGCTAAAGATAGTATCGCTCCAGCAGTAGAACGACCTATACCAGGTAAATTGATCAAACTATTAAGATCTAGTGGCAATTTCCCATCATATTGTTCATCAATGATTTTAGCCGTCTTATGTAAGTTTCTAGCACGTGCGTAATAGCCAAGGCCGGTCCAATGATGCAAAACATAATCTTGCTTAGCTTTGGACAATGTCGTTACATCTGGGAAATTTTCAATAAATCGATTGAAATATTTAACCGCAGTTACAACCTGAGTCTGTTGCAACATAATTTCAGAAATCCAGACACGATAGGGTGAACGTTCAAACTGCCAAGGCAGATCATGACGACCATGTCGATCAAACCAAGTTAATAGCAGATCTGAGAATTGATCATCAGGCATAAATAATTAAAATAATTTATCAAATAACTTTTTAGCGCCTTCATTAATCAGATCATCTACAGAGTTTGATGGTTGAGTTTCTTGTGGTTCATCCGCTGGAACTGATTTTTTCTTACTACCTGGAAATTTAATACCCAAACTATCCAGCTTATCACCGAGCACTTCTTGGACTTTATTTTGAACAGCGCTTTTCAACACAGTCTTAGCTATTTCACCTACATCAGGCACACATTTCTTATCCACAATCTTTCCACTACAATTTATTGATAAACCGTAACCACCAAGATTATATCGCTGATCACCAGATGAGGCGCTAGCAGCGTCGACGTCAGCCTTTAAATCATATTTCCATGTTTCATCATTAAGGTTAATCAACATTCCTCGTCCTGAAACCTTAAATCCAGGCGCGGACATTACTAGGTTATTATTATTTACAATCCCATTTTTTATATCCAATGTGGCTGTTAGCGCATTGAAAGAAGTGTCACCTTGTGTATCGAATGAATTAAAACGCTTTGACTCAATCATTATTTCAAGTTGTCGCAATATTTTTGCGATGTCTAGACCTTTTAATACACCATTATTAAATGCTATATCGCCACTACCCGACAATCTACTTTTCAAAATATCGGTATCCGCACCCGATGAGTTTAGTACCAGTTTAATATTGGCTTCACCTAATAATTCAGCCTTACCTGTCACATCTGTCAAGAGTGGTTGAACCTGAACACCTGTAAGTTTAGTGTTAATATTCAGTTTCGGTTCTGTCTCTTTCGCATCAAGATAAATATCGCCCGTATAAGTGCCATCATAGAGTTTAGCAGCCATCGGATTTAGTTTTATATCGCCTTTATCGGCACGAACACTTAATTCCATATCTGTGAATTTCGCATTTGATATAACAAATTCACCCATTACAAGATCACCTTTAATCTTAATCGCACGTAAGGTTTCAACTGGTATTTTTGTTGCAACACCTGCTGCGAGAGCTTCGGGCGTCATGACTTTAGTTTTCTTTTTATCCGTTACTGGCGATAAATAACGGTCGGCATTTAATTGGTCGATGCCTAAACCAAACTCAATATCCAAGGGAGACATATTTTTGAGATTAATATTTCCTTGCATACGTGTCTCATCCATATCAACCTTTAAGTTTTTTAAACTAATGCTATCTCCAATACCATTAAATGAGGCTGATAGTGCAACACGTTTTAATACTTTTGGATCAACAGTGGCTGGCATTTCTTGGTTTAGCGTTTTCATAAATTGACGTAAATCAAAAGGTGCTAAAACAATATCCCCTGATAATGCAGGTTCTATCTTAAAATTCGTCACCTTGATAGCACCTTTCAAATCAAGCCCAAGACCAGAAACACTTAGATCACTCAGTTCAAATATTTCTTTTTTTAGATTAACACTTGAGTCAGCTTTTACCGCTAGTTTCACTGGTGAATTGGGGATTTTCTTTCCCGAAAAGACGACATCAAGCGAGAGCGGTTTTAAACTTAAATTTTCTAAATTGCCATTAATATCTGTATTCAGGTTGATGCTTTGTAATACTCCAGCAAGATCAGTCTGTCCGAGCGTCCTTAATAATGGCTTAGGCGTCTTGCTAGAAACAGAAAACTTACCGCTCATGTTACCGCTGCTTTTTTGTATATTATCTCCTTTTAAATTTCCACTCATATTAAAGCCAAGCGCATTCGCAGTTAGCAAAGGTAAATCTATCTCACCTAATTTCATATCGATACTGAAACGCGTATCGAGATTAAACTTTTTATTTTTTATCTTTGCGAGATCATTTGCTAGTGCAGGTAAACTACTGTCTTCGTGCTTAAAAGCACTTGCAACTTGTATCAATAGAGGTAGATCAGATCCATTTGCTTTTAACTCTCCACTGAAAGAGGGTATATCACTATTGACTTGCTTGGCATTCAATTTAGCTTTCGTAATCAGTCCTAATGCTTTAATCGATAAACTCGGGATATCAACAACTCCAGTTTTTAAGTCCACATCGAATTCCGCTGTTATATCGAATGCTTTTGGTGTGGCACTAAGTCGTTTAGCCAGCATTTTTAAATCTCGTGTATCACCGCTCGTAAACTGCATTGCCATTTTAATTAACGTAGGAAAATCTGGCCCGCTTGCTTTTAGTTTGCCTTTCGTGGATGGCGTATCGGAGTCTATACTTTGAGCCGTTACTTCAGCCGCAATCTTATTGCCTAGTACAGCAAGATCTAGCTTTGTGATATCAATATCATTCCTGCTCATGTCTGCATTAAAGTCCATGCTCAGATTAAATGTTTTGTCTGACATTTTTGTTAATTGGCTGGCGAGTGGTTCAATCTCAAATATCTTGAATAGTTGAGGCAGGTCTTTTCCTGTCACATCAATATTACCGTTGACTTGTGGCTCACCCGAAAGAATCTTCGTTGCATCAACTTGACCCTTAATTTCAGTATCAAATGCACTGAAAACAATAGACTCAATTTGAGCTTTTTCTTTATCCACATCCACATTAATCTCAGAGCTCAACTTTATTACTGCCTTTCCCCCCGGTATTTCCTTTCCTCTGACTTCAGCTTCTAATAACATTGGTTTTATAGCCAAGACATTGCCATCATTTGCATAGGTCACTGTTCCGTTAAACTGAATTGTAGAAGACAGCTCTGGCTTTGAAACTACGGCATTTAATGACGCTATAATATCAATAGGCTCGCCAAGCTTTAGTTCTCCAATAGTGATGTTTGCATCGGAAACTTTATACTCGACTTTTTCCTGCATATTAATCCAATTTATATTGACGTTTTTTATATCTATACCACCCAACACCAATGCGGCTAATGGCAGACCATCATTACTGCTGGCAGATTCTCCCACTTTAGGTTTCATGAAATCGTCCCAATTGGTTACGCCTTCTGCATTTTTAACCAAATTAATAGTTGCACCATGCAGCACCAGCGTATCCATCTCTAATTGTTTACGTAGAAGCGGGATCAGTTTTACGCGAACCTTAATAGCTTTCGTCTGTAGAAAAGGCACTTCACCAAAACCTATGGCATTACTCAAACTAACCCCTTCGAGATCCAATCCCAGCCAGGGATAAAATGTCAAACCGATATTACCGTCAATGCGTAAATCGCGACCCGTTTCTTCCTTTATGTTTTTCGCGATTGTGTCTTTGTAATCATTTGGATCTAAGTAAGCTAATGTAACGACAACTGCGCCCATAACAACAAGACCTAATAGACCAAGGCCAATTACTATTTTAATTGGAAATTTCATTTCGCTTTACTCA
>CAJJDJ010000081.1 GCA_905182825.1 Thiotrichaceae bacterium UBA7359 | reverse complement strand
AGATGTCTTTCTGATCTATTGTAGTCAGTCGCGGTAGAACTTGATTTGCTTCGTCTTGTGGCATGAGAATAGCTGAAGACAGCAAGATAATAAAAACTAGCAAACCGATGTTAAGCCGAACGCGCTTATTCACTTTATTGGTTTTTTCTTTTTAAACCAATAGTAATGCCGACAGCGATTAATATTGCAGGTAATACAAATAAAAATAAAATACCAATAATACCAAGGATAATGGGTGAGATACTTAATTGTATATCATTTGATACTTTTGGTGGGATAGGTATGAACTCATCATCGCTACTTAACCAGTTTACTATTCGTGTGCCTAATTCATTATTACCGCTATTAGCAAGGTAGGTGTTTGAAAGAAAATCTCCATCACCTAAAACGACGATGCGTTGTTGCTGGACAACTAGTTCTTCTTCTTTCGTTTCGACTTCACGTTCTAGACTTATGCCAATAGTCAAAGGACCCAATGTGTCGCTGTCTTTATTGAACTCAACGGTGTCTTTCAGCTTCGTGGTTTCATTCCATGTATGGTCTCCCGTATTTAGTAATGGTTTAGCTGTCCAAATACGGCTCTCTAACAATTTTATAGCGCGAGCCATAGGAAATAAGGTTGTAAATTCAAATCCGTCGGTCAAAGGGTGTGGTGAATACAATGTTTTAGTGATGAGTGAAATGGTAGGGTCATTGATACCTATCAATTGTCCAGCATAATCAATTACAGTGCCATTATAAAATTCTAAGGAAAGTACTTTAGCTAAAGCATCAAGATTATAAAGAGGACCTGGCTCTTGTAACCATAATAAATTACCACCGTCATTAATATAATTAATGATGATTTCCACTTCACCTGGAAGATAATCGATGCGCGGTCCAGCGATGATCAAAATTTCTGTGTTATCAGGAATTGTTTGTGTATCGATAAGGTTGATTGATTGCACACGGTAACCTTGATTAAATAATTGCTTAACCCATTCCCCCATATCGTGATTTTTATCACCCAATACGTTACGTTCGCCATGACCTTCAACGAAGGCGATCCAGCGCTCTTGATTGCGTGCCAGTCGTTGCAATGCGTTAGTAAAGACTTGTTCTTCATCGGACATCACATGTTCACTTCGCCCTTGATAATGGATAATAATCTCGCCATTCACACTAATGCCAAGGTTACGCATTTCATCGGGGACTGCATCCGGGTTTACAAAACGTAATACTATTTCCGGTTTATGATGTTGATACTTGCCTATGAATTTTCTAATTGCGTCGCGTAGTTGAGAGTTTTCTTTTGCATAAGATGTGACCTCAATCTTGTCTGGCATCTGTGCCAATAGATCTTGACTTGCATTGGAGAGAGTATGTCGGCCATTAGTTGTCCAATCATATTCTATGGGATATTCATGACTCATCCACGACAAGAGCCCTACGCTTATACACAACAAACAGAACATAATGATACTGTTGAGGCGACTTTGCAGTCTTGTTTTTTTGGTTACGAACATCTTTAATTAGCCATAAATCCTTTCAGCATCCAGACGCCAGATGCTCAAGATAATGAAAAAGAAGGAGACTATGATATAAAATAAAACATCAACTGAATTGAAAACGCCGGTTAATAAATTGGTATAGTGTTTAAGCAGCGACATATAAGCAAATACTTCTGCCATACTTTCAGAGGCATTGATGCCTGCAAAGTTAATTATCCACAGCAAAAATAGAACACCGAAGGTACTAATAGAAGCAATAGCTGGCGAACTTGTTAATGATGAAATAAACAAACCAATCGCTGCAAACGTGGACATCAATAACAACAAACCTATTAGTCCAGATGCGATTTGACCTAGATCAAGCTGTGTACCAAACATTAATGATACAGGCATTAAGTTAATCATTAATAATATTAAACAATAAAATATCATAATTCCAAAATACTTGCCGAGCACTAACTCGGTAATTGTTATCGGTGAGGAAACTAATAATTTAATCGTGCCTAGTCGACGCTCTTCTGTAATTAAACGCATGGTTAAAAGTGGTGAGATCAATAACATAATTACGCCGTATATTTGATACATTCCAGAAACAACGATATCCGTCAAGCCGGATGTTACGGAAGAAGCACCCATATACTGGGATAGTAATAAATAAAAGAAGATTGCCATAAGAAACTGTGTTGTTGCGAGAATGATCCACGCAAATGGTGATTTAAATAGACGCCTTAATTCATTGATTGCAATTAAACTTATATTATTAATCATTTTGTATTATCTTTTTTTCTAGTCGATCACTATCATCATGTGTCAATCGCATAAATGTTTCTTCAAGCGAGGTGCCTTCTGGCTTAAGTTTGAATAAACCCCAGTTTTCTGAAATTGATTTTTTCACAATAGTATCAATCATGTTTGACTTTGTATTAAAATTAATACGTAAAGTTTCTTTGTTGATGTTTTTAACAGAGGCGATACCTTCTATGCAAAGTAGTGATTCCAACTTAGGTGGATTCCGTAATCCAATTTCGATGCTGTCAGGTTCGGTCGAACTATTTTCTAATTGATTCAATGATTGATCTAAAACTATATGACCCTGATCGATGATCAAGACCCGATCACAGAGACTATGTACTTCCGATAATATATGCGTTGATAATATGACACTATGATCTTCACCTAACTCGCGCATCAATTCTCGTATTTCGCGAATCTGAATAGGATCGAGTCCTGAAGTAGGTTCGTCAAGGATGATAACCGAAGGTGAATGAATAATAGCTTGAGCAATACCAACGCGTTGTTTATAACCCTTAGACAGGTTTTGTATGAGACGTGAACCAACATTCTCCAGACCACAGCGTTCCTTACTTAAACTAACGGCGCCTATTAAGTCATTTTTTTTAATGCCACGAAGTTTTGCCGTATAATTTAAATATTCATTGACGGTTAAATCGTTATATAAAGGTGGTTCTTCTGGTAAAAATCCAATGTGATTTTTTGCCAATTGTGGTGCTTCATTGATATCATAGCCGTTAATATTAACGGAACCATGATGAGCTGCAAGTACACCGCAGATTATTTGCATTGTGGTTGATTTACCAGCGCCGTTTGGACCTAGGAAACCAAGAATTTCGCCACGATGAATATCAAAGCTAACATCTTCGATGGCTCTTTGTTGACCATAGGAACGCGAAAGTTTTTGAACTGATATAAGTATTTCACTGTTCATAGCGCAGGTATTATTCTTATTACATGATAACTTGCAAGTAGCTTTCGAAAATTTAATTTTTATATATGGATAAAAGCAAATAATTTTGAGATGATTTTAAATAATATGATGAGGTTATGAAATATGTTTAATGGCTTGGTGATTTTGCCATGGTGGGGGTATGCCCTAGTCATTTTTGGTGTGACGCATATCACAATTGTTGCTATTACGATTTATCTACATCGCTATCAAGCACACCATGCACTTGAATTGCATCCGTTTATAAGCCATTTTTTTCGTTTTTGGTTGTGGTTAACTACGGCTATGGGTACAAAAGAATGGGTTGCAGTACATCGTAAACACCATGCTAAGGTTGAGACCGAGGAAGATCCACATAGCCCAATAATTCATGGTATTGATAAAGTTCTTTGGGATGGAGTCGAATTATATCGTACCGAGACAAAGAATCAGAGTACTCTCGAGAAATATGGACATGAGACACCAGAAGATTGGATAGAACGCAATTTGTATAGCAAATTTACTTTTCTCGGTATTTTCTGTTTGTTTCTAATCAACTTTTCATTGTTCGGCGTACTAGGCATCTCGATTTGGGCGATACAAATGGCTTGGACTCCTTTTTTTGCAGCGGGAGTAATTAATGGCGTTGGACATTATTGTGGTTACAGAAATTTTGAATCATCTGATGCTTCCAGCAATATTATTCCTATAGGTATTTTTATTGGTGGTGAAGAACTTCATAATAATCATCATGCATTTGCCAGCTCGGCAAAGTTTTCTAACAAACGATGGGAATTTGACCTTGGTTGGCAATATATACAACTGTTAACTGTAATCGGTCTAGCAAAAGTTAGAAGAATTGCGCCGACGCCAAGATTTAACGATGAAAATTCGTTAATTAATTATGATACCGTATGTGCGATTATTTCTAATCGGTGGCATGTAATGTCTGACTATGCGCATGAAGTAATCGGTCATGTTCATAAGGATGAAATGCGCAAGGCTAATATGACAGGAAGAACATTATTGCGCCGGGGGAAAAAGTTGATGAGTAGGGCGGATAGTCTACTAGATATGAATGCGCGTCTGCGTTTAGAGAGTATTCTCGAGCATAGCGACACACTAAATGAGGTGTATATGTTTAAGCAGCGCCTACAAGAGATATGGACAGAAAAGACAGCAACACGTGAAACTTTAGTAAGAGATCTACAGAATTGGTGTAGAGAGGCAGAATCAACAGGTATAGTAGCGTTGGAAGAGTTTTCGCTTAGTATAAAAGCTTATACACTTCAGCCTATTACAAATTGAGTTTATAAATAGCATAAGTATAAAAATTGACTACTAGCGCTTTTTTACTTAATTTTAGCTTCTTTGTACATCACATGCTTACGGACAACAGGATCGTATTTTTTCATCTCTATCTTGTCTGGCATCGTGCGTTTGTTTTTGGTTGTTGTGTAGTAATGCCCAGTTTCTGCTGATGAGACGAGTTTTATTTTTTCACGCATTATTATTTTCCTCAGATTGCTGCTTTCTTGCGGGCTTTTATACCAATCAGGACTTCTTCTATGCCTTTTTTGTCAATAATACGTAAGCCTTTTATGCTGACACGTAATCTAATCCAGCGACTTTCACTTTCTATCCAAAATCGGCGTGACTGCAAGTTTGGCAGGAAACGACGTTTTGTCCTATTATTGGCATGGGAAACGTTATTCCCGACCATCGGTGTTTTGCCCGTTACTTCACATATTCGTGACATTATTTATCTCAACATTGACAACAAAAAAGAGCGCGGATTGTACATGTATTAAAACCTGAATCCAAGCATTTGCTTCTATTTGATTACAAAATTATTTTTTGACAATTTAAGTTCGGTAGGAAAAACAGTAGAATTATCACTAATAATTAAGCCATTCAACTTTATATTAATTTATTAAAACAGATCCGACAATTTGTGCAGAGGTTCTCATCGGAGAGTCACTAGAATCGATTTTTTAGACCTATTATTAGGAAAAATGAAAAAAAGCACTAATATTCAATAGGATACTAAGTAGTTTTTCTGAGTCGTTGATTTTTAATTATAATGTTTTCATGGTGTGCGACCACTATGTTTAATTTGTACGTCATTTGAAATAATAATAATGTAAGATCGTTATATGTATCAGCTAACTGGGAAGAGAATCTTATTAGGTGTCACGGGGGGTATCGCTGCTTATAAGGCGGCTATTCTTTTGCGTCAATTGCGACAACATGGTGCAGAGGTTCGTGTCGTCATGACACATAATGCTTGTGAATTTATAACCCCATTAACTATGCAGGCCTTATCAGGTAAGCTTGTACATACAAAATTGTTAGATTTGGAAACTGAATCGGCAATGAGTCATATCGAGTTAGCAAGGTGGCCCGATTTGGTCTTGATAGCCCCTAGCAGTGCCAATTTTATTGCTAGATACTCTAATGGTTTTGCAGAAGATCTCTTAAGTACCCTTTGCCTAGCAACAAGCAGTCCAGTAATGCTTGCTCCAGCAATGAATCAACAAATGTGGCAAAACCCGGTAACACAAGAAAATCTGAAGAAATTAAGAACTAGAGGAATCATTATAATTGGTCCAGCAAAAGGAGACCAAGCTTGTGGCGAGAATGGTCTCGGGCGGATGCTAGAACCGGAAGAAGTATTAACACTTGCGGCAAAATCATTTGAAACTAATATCCTCAGTGGGTCTAGGTTGTTGATTACGGCGGGACCGACACGTGAAGCCATTGACCCCGTTAGATATATTAGCAATCACAGTTCCGGACGGATGGGTTACGCAGTCGCTATGGCTGGTATTGAGGCTGGTGCGGAGGTTTCTCTTATTTCTGGACCGGTCAATTTGTCAGCGCCATCTCGTGCTAAATTGATAAATGTGATATCGACAGCAGAAATGCATTTTGCCGTAATGCAAGAGGTTAGTAGTACAGATATATTTATTTCGACGGCGGCAGTCGCAGATTACAGTTTACAGAATATTGCTTACAAAAAAATAAAAAAATCTAGTGACACATACGAACTAAGTTTGAAAAAAAATCCTGATATTCTTGCAGAAGTGGCTGCACTAGATAGTCCACCTTTTACAGTAGGATTTGCCGCAGAGACAGAGAACCTAGAATTAAACGCTCAAGCAAAATTGCGATCTAAAAGACTTGATATGATTGCGGCGAATCAAGTCGGTCAAGGTCTTGGTTTTGATTCAGAGATGAATGCTTTAACAGTGTTTTGGGGTACTGGTAAGAAACAGATGCAAAAAGCATCAAAAACCAGACTTGCTAGAATATTAATAACTCTTATTGCTGACCGATATAATGAAAAAAATATTAATAAAACTCATTGATAAACGTTTAGGTAATGATTTTCCTTTGCCGAAATATGCTACCTCGGGTTCAGCAGGACTCGATCTGTGTGCTTGCCTAGATGCTGATCTGCAGATAGGACCGGATGAAACAGTATTAATTCCCGTTGGTTTTGCTATTCATATTGCGGATAATTCTTATGCTGCGGTATTGTTACCACGGTCAGGACTTGGTCATAAACATGGTATTGTGCTTGGTAATCTAACAGGTTTAATCGATTCAGATTATCAGGGTGAGATTTTTGTTTCATGTTGGAATAGAAGCGATGCAGGATACATTATAAAACCTGGAGATCGGGTTGCGCAAATGGTTATAGTGCCAGTGGTGCAAGCAGATTTTGAATTTGTTGATTCGTTTACAGAAACGGTGAGAGGTGAGTCTGGTTTTGGTCACACAGGGGTGTCACAAGACTTGAGGAAAACGACTTAATGATAGACCCAACAATTTTTCGTGCTTATGATATCCGTGGCGTTGTCGATGAAACGCTAACTGAAACTGCTGTTTATGAGATTGCGAGAGCGATTGGTACTATGGCTCATGAGCTTAGACAACAAAGGATTGTTGTTGCTAGAGATGGTAGAGAATCAAGTTCAGCATTATGCGAAATATTGATTAAAGGCCTCACAAGTACGGGTAGAGATGTGATTGATATAGGCATGGTACCAACACCGTTACTCTATTTCGCCACATATCATCTTGAGACAGGAAGTGGCGTAATGATTACTGGGAGTCATAATGCCGCAGAATATAATGGCCTCAAAATCATGTTAGATGGTAATACTCTTAGTGGTGAAGAAATAAAGGATATCCAGAACCATACTTATTCTGCTGACTATGCTGTTGGTCAAGGTGATGTTTGGCATGTTGACATCACTGCTGATTATATTCGACGAATAACAGAAGATATTCCAGCTCACTCAGGCCCTCCATTAAAAATTGTTGTTGATTGTGGTAATGGTGCAGCAGGCATTTTGGCTCCACAATTATTAAATGCTCTTGGACACGATGTTGTAGAACTTTATTGTGAGATTGATGGTAAGTTTCCAAATCATCACCCTGATCCTAGTCAGCCTGAGAATCTGAAGGACCTTGTTGATAAAGTTAAGACTGAAGGTGCGGATGTTGGTTTTGCTTTTGATGGTGATGGTGATCGACTAGGTTTGATTGATAGTGAAGGAAATATTATTTGGCCGGATCGTCAACTTATGCTGTTAGCCAAAGATGTTCTTTCTCGTAATCAAGGTGCCAATATTATCTTTGATGTTAAATGTAGTCGACATCTTAAATCCATTATTGAATCTAATGGGGGTGTTCCACTGATGTGGAAGACGGGACACTCTTTCATAAAAAACAAAATGAAAGAAGTTGATGCTCCATTGGCAGGTGAGCTGAGTGGACACATTTTTTTTAAAGAACGTTGGTATGGTTTTGATGATGCGATTTATACTGCTGCGCGATTTATTGAAATATTTAATAATACTGATGAGGCGCCAACAAAATTATTCGCAGAATTACCTGATAGTGTATCAACACCTGAGTTAAGAATGCCATTGGCTGAAGATAAACATTCTGATTTCATGAAGGCATTTATTGAAAAGATTACTGTCACTGGGGGAGATGTTTGTGACTTAGATGGACTACGGGTTGATTATAGTGATGGCTGGGGGCTAGCGAGACCTTCAAATACTTCGCCCAATATTGTATTGAGGTTTGAAGGAGAGGATGAAGTAGTACTCGAACGAATAATGACCGAGTTTCGTACAGTAATTAAACTTATTCTTCCGGGTGAATTAACATTTTAATGGGTTAAGTACATTCTTATAAAAAGACTTCGAGGAAAACTGAGGCATTTAGAATTAATGCTTACTAAATAATAAAAAATGTCAGAAATACATAAAAATCCGACTTATATAGCTGAAGTTTTAACAGAGGCATTGCCATACATAAAACGATTTAGTGGCAAAACGATAGTTATTAAATATGGCGGCAATGCGATGTTTAATAATCAGCTTAAATCAAGTTTCGCACGAGACGTAGTTTTGATGAAGCTCGTCGGTATGAATCCAGTATTAGTACATGGTGGTGGCCCACAAATAGGCAAGTTACTAGAAAAATTAGGTAAAAAGACAGAGTTTATTGATGGCATGCGAGTTACAGATAACGAGACCATGGATATAGTAGAAATGGTTTTGGGTGGCTTAGTAAATAAAGAGATTGTAAACTTAATCAATCGACATGGTGGCAATGCTGTTGGATTAAGTGGTAAAGATGGTGGACTCATTCGTGCGAAAAAAATGATCTTTAAGCAGCATAACCCAAAACTTGAAACGTCTGATATTATTGATATGGGTCATGTTGGTGAGGTAGACAGTATTAAAACAGCAGTTGTCGACTTGCTAATAAAAAGTGATTTTATTCCAGTCATCGCACCAATTGGCGTCGATGAAACAGGGCAATCATATAATATTAATGCAGATCTTGTCGCGGGTAAAATGGCAGAAGTTTTACATGCTGAAAAATTAATAATGTTAACGAATACGTCCGGATTACTTGATGCGGAGGGTAATGTCTTAACCGGCTTGTCTACCGAAGAAGTTGATAGCTTGATTCAAAAAGGTGTCATAAATGGAGGTATGTTACCTAAAATACGTTCAGCATTAAACGCAGTGCGTGAAGGTGTGAAATCATCACATATTATTGATGGTCGCGTTGAGCATGCTGTTTTGTTAGAGATCCTTACAGATGTAGGCGTTGGTACTTTATTACAAGGACATAATGACTAGTAATTTTAAACCTAACAGACGACAACAGATTCTCGAGGTTTTGGCTCAAGAATTGGAGACGAGTCCAGGCTTGCGTATTACAACAGCTAGCCTTGCCAGTGCCGTTGGAGTTTCGGAAGCCGCCTTGTATAGACACTTTGCCAGTAAGGCAAAAATGTTTGAGGCGCTAATCGATTTTGCAGAAAAGTCTATATTTGGAATAATCAATAAAATTTTGAGTAATGAAACTGATGTAATGGTACGTAGCGAAAAGATCATTCAATTAATGTTGGGTTTTTCAGAAAAGAATCCAGGCATTACGCGTATTTTGATTGGTGATGCGTTGCTCGGAGAAAATCAAAGTTTGCATATTCGAGTGGCACAGTTTTTTGAAAGGTTGGAAACGCAATTTCGACAAATACTACGTGAAGCTAATTTAGTGCAAGGTCCAAGGGTGATCAATAATATGGAGGCAGCCACCAATCAAATGTTGACTTATACGGAAGGTAAAATGTCTCAGTTCGTGAGGAGTTCATTTACAAAAAGACCCACTGAATATTGGAATGTTCAGTGGCCTGCATTGAGAGCTGGATTATTCAGATAACCATTTATTTTTTTTCAGTTTCTTAAAACGTTCTATATCTATATTATGTGAGTTTCTAATATTTTCTTGCTCGGTATATCTCTCTTTCATAAATTTATTATTATTATCGATTTGACGTTTTAAAGACGCAATACTTTTAGTCAAGGCCTCAGAGTATGTAGCGCCTGTTTTGTTTACATCGTTAACGCTTTGGATGCGTCTTTTAAGATCGATTTCAATTTTTTTGTTACGTGTTTTAGTCAATTTTATAATTGATTCCAAAGCAGAGATTCTCTCATCACGTGCTTTTTCGATGTCGGCCACATTACTAAATGTTGCTAAGAGCATTTCATCTTGCATTTTCTTTTTAGCAATAATTTCTTTTTGCTCGGTCTCTTTTTTTACTAGGAGCCTTGCTTTTTCCAGTACTTCAATAGATTTAGCACTTTCATTTTTTTTTCTTATTAGGCCCCCTTTGCCAAGTTCTGAGTGTTCTTTTTGTGC
>CAJJDJ010000080.1 GCA_905182825.1 Thiotrichaceae bacterium UBA7359 | reverse complement strand
GATATTTGAAAGAAATGAATCCAGACATACAAATTATTGGCGTTCAGCCTAAAAAAGGTTCAAAAATACCAGGCATCCGCCGTTGGCCAGAACAATACTTGCCAAAGATCTATGAACCAACGCGCGTCGATCGTATTATCGATATAGGTCAAGAGCTGGCAGAAGAAACGACCCGTCAACTTGGCGCAAAAGAAGGTATTTTTGCTGGTGTTTCTGCCGGTGGCGCCATGGCAGCTGCGTTGCAAATCTCCGATGAAGTAGAGAACGCAGTGATTGTCTCTGTTATATGTGATCGTGGTGATCGATACCTTTCGACTAATGTTTTTCCTTCTTAATTAGCTGCTATGAATATTCTTGTTTTTGATATAGAAACCGTACCGGACATTGAGTCGGGTAAAAAGTTATATAACCTTGAAGGTCTTAAAGCAGAAGATGCGGCTGAACTTATGTTTAGTTATCGACGACAAGAAACGGATGGTAATTCTGATTTCTTACGGCACTATATGCATAAGATCGTCGCTATCTCACTGGTATTAAAAACGAATGAGAAGCTGAGTGTTTGGTCATTAGGTGATGTTGATGCCGATGAGAAAGAAATCATTCAAAGGTTTTTTGAAGGTATCGAACATTATACACCAACGATTGTTTCATGGAACGGCAGTGGTTTTGATCTGCCAGTCTTACATTATCGTTCATTACTACACGGTGTTGTCGCACAACGTTATTGGGAAAACGGTGAAGACGACCAAAGTTTCAAATGGAATAATTATCTCTCGCGGTTTCATAGCCGGCACACTGATTTGATGGATGTCGTTTCGGGTTATTCATCGATTGCAAAGGCACCACTGGACCAAATTGCAACCTTGCTTGGTTTCCCCGGAAAGATGGGCATGAGTGGTGGTAAAGTTTGGGATTGCTATGTAAACGGAGGTATAGAAGATATACGGAATTATTGTGAGACGGACGTATTGAACACTTATCTTGTCTATTTACGCTATGAATTAATTCGTGGACGTTTAACTGAACGCGCTTATGATAAAGAATGTGAACAAGTACGTGATATGTTAAATAATGAAACAAAGGCACATCTAAAAGAATTTCTCGAAATCTGGCAAGCTTAATCTCTATAAAGAATTTCTTGTGTCCATGACTAAACACCGACGTAACAAAATTCCAGAAGGGTTATTTAAAGCAAATATTGAATCGTTATCGCATGAAGGTCGGGGTATCGCGCATATCGAAGGCAAGACCGTCTTTATCGAAAATGCGCTCCCCGATGAACAGGTAGAATTCAAATACGTCAGTAAACGCGCTAAGTTCGATCAGGGTGTGGCTGAGAATATCATTACGGTTAATAAGGAAAGAATTATACCTGAGTGTCAATACTTTGGATACTGCGGCGGTTGTAGTCTGCAACACATGAAATCAGGTGCGCAATTAGCACATAAACAAAGTGTATTGTTGGAACAGTTCATTCATTTAGGTAATGTTAAGCCTGAAACAGTTTTGCCGCCTCTGGAAGGTCCTAGCTTTGCTTATCGTCATAAAGCACGACTTGCAGTAAAGCATGTTATTAAGAAAGAAAAAGTATTGGTTGGTTTTAGAGAAAAGCGCAGTTCTTATGTGGCCGATATAAGAGAATGTAAGGTATTGCACCCAGACGTCGGTTTGAAATTTATAGCCTTACAGCTATTGATCGAAAGCCTGAGTATCTATAATCAGATACCGCAGATCGAAGCAGCGGTGAGTGATAATGGTACAGCCTTGGTATTAAGACATCTGGCAGACTTTACAGATGAAGACATTGTTAAGTTAAATATTTTCGAAGATGAACATCAATTAAAACTGTATCTACAACCCGGTGGTTATGAAACCGTAGAACGCTTAAATAAAAGTGATATAGATGAATTATTTTATAAGCTTGATGATTATGATATTACTATTTATTTCAAGCCAGTTGACTTTACACAGGTCAATGTTGAGGTAAATAAAAAGATGCTCAGTCTAGCAATAGAACTGCTTGAACCAAACAAGGATGAAATTATCCTCGATTTATTTTGTGGTGTCGGAAATTTCACATTACCACTTGCACGCATGGCAAAGTCAGTCATCGGCATAGAAGGTAATAAAGGTCTAGTAAAACAGGCAAAAAAAAATGCGATTAAAAACGGTATCGATAATGTTGAATTCTTTGTGGCCGACCTTGCTGTGTTGGACAAATCCAATAAATTTATAAAAGGTAGGTTCGATAAGATTCTATTAGATCCGGCACGTGCCGGTGCGAAAGAGGTTATTGAGTCATTTAATACAAAAAATGTAAAACGTATCGTCTATGTATCTTGTAATCCCGCGACATTGGCGCGAGATGCGGGTATTTTAGTTAATGAAAAAGGATTTAAACTTACCAAAGCGGGGGTTATTGATATGTTTCCTCACACAACGCATGTTGAATCGATAGCTGTCTTTGATAGGGAATGATTTCAAAATCACTGTTATTGTGTTTTTTATTACTCACTATTATGGGATGTGCTGAGACAGGTAGAAACAGCATAGCTTTTGGTCTAAATACTTCCCCAGTCACGCTCGATCCACGTTTTGCAACGGATGCAATTTCTTATCGCATAACGCGTCTAATCTATAAAAGCTTAATCGATTTCGATGAGCAATTTCAAGCAGTGCCCGGTTTGGCTGACTGGGAACAATTATCTTTAAGTCACTATCGCTTTACTTTAAAAAATAAAAATAGAGAATTTCATGATGGTACATATCTAACAGCAAAAGATGTCAAGGCAACCTATGAATTTGTATTGAACTCTAAAAATATATCGCCGTATAAGGGTTCGATGCGGATGATTGAAGCGATAAAAATGATAGATGACAATACGATAGATTTTAAATTATCGCAAGCCGACCCACTCTTTCCTGGGAGATTAGTGATCGGTATTCTCCCAGAAAAATTAATCTTGTCTCAACATGATTTTAATAAAAAACCTATAGGAAGTGGCCCACTAAGGTTTAAGGATAGGAAAGATGAATCAAGCTTGAGATTAATCCGTATTAAGGATAATCAAGTAATAGAATTTGTCACTCTTAAAGATTCCACTGTAAGAGTATTAAAATTATTGCGAGGTGAAATTGATTTAGTACAGGGTGATTTGCCGCCAGAAATTATTGCATGGTTAGATGAAAAAAAATCTGTGGCTATCAAGAAGAGAAGGGGAGATACGTTTACCTATATTGGTTTTAATCTTGAGGATACCATAACGGGCAACAGATTAGTCAGAAAGGCAGTTGCCCATGCGATCGATCGTGACGCGATCATTAAATATATTAAGGGTGGAGCAGCACGGAAAGCGGGCACATTATTAGCTGCTGAACATTGGGCGGGCCGAGCTGATTTAATAGGTGTTAAATATGACCCTCAAGAATCGCGAAGGTTATTAGTAAAAGCCGGCTTTAACGAAATTAACAAACTAAAACTAAGCTATAAAACCACAAGCAAGCCTGATAGTTTACGGTTAGCAACCATTATACAAGATCAATTAAAAAGCGTGGGAATTGAAATGGACATCCGTAGCTACGATTGGGGTACATTCTATGGAGATATTAAGGAAGGACGATTTCAAATGTATAGTCTGGCTTGGGTGGGTTTAAAGATGCCAGATATCTTTAGATATGCTTTCCATAGTCAGTCGATACCACCGAACGGTGCAAACCGAGGTCGTTTTGTGGATGCAAAAGTTGATTCCATCATTGAAATCGCTGAATTAGAACCTTCGATTAAAAAACAGGCAGACTACTATCGAGAGTTACAAAAAATTTTATTTGATGCTTTACCTTATGTTCCACTATGGTATGAGGATAATGTTTTGGCGATACGAAAAAATGTGCAAGGTTATGTATTGAATATGGATGGTAATTTTGATTCATTAGTAGATACGACAAAAGTAAATAATTAAATATGAATATTCAGATATCAATATCAGATCAAAGCTTATCAGTGTTTGATGAAAATAACTGGGTCAAAAAGTTTTCTATTTCTACCGCAAAGAATGGGGTTGGAGAAGAAATGGATAGTGAATGTACGCCACGTGGGAAACATATCATTACTGAAAAAATAGGTGATGGTTATGAAGTAAACTCTGTATTTGTGGGCAGGATAGCCACGGGTGAGATTTATGAACAGAAACTACGAGAACAGTATCCTGAACGAGACTGGATACTGACGCGAATACTCTGGTTAACTGGTACTGAAGAGGGGAAGAATAAAGGCCAATATGATGGAAAAAGAATATGTAGTCATGATCGCTATATCTATATTCATGGCACACCGGATGATGTTCCCATGGGGAAACCCGGATCTCGAGGTTGCGTGCGCATGAAAAATTCAGACGTTATAGAAATATTTGATTTGGTAGATTTTGGTACAGAAGTAAATATCTGTGAATGAACGTCAATCAACCAAACCATAGATACAACTTTAAAGAATTG
>CAJJDJ010000079.1 GCA_905182825.1 Thiotrichaceae bacterium UBA7359 | reverse complement strand
GGGCATTGAACAACACATTAAGTAAGGAAGAATTATGACTATTGCATATTGGTGTATCTTTATAGCATGTCTATTACCTTGGTTCTCTATTGGTTATGCTAAGTTTTTAGCGCCTAAGGCAACCTTTAGAGAGTTTGACAATAAAGCCCCAAGAGAATATTTGTCACAGCTTGATAATGACAGAAAGCGGGCAGTTTGGGCTGAAAAAAACACATATGAAGCACTTCCATTGTTTATAGCATCAGTGTTGGTAGCTCATCAAACTGGGGCAGACCAATATTTGATTAATGTGTTATCGATTTTCTTTGTGGTGTTTCGTGTAATTTATATAGGCCTTTATATAGCCAATTTAGCCACGTTAAGAACTGTAGTTTGGACGACTGCAATGGGGTGTTGTTTTGGAATGTTTTTAATAAGCATGTAAGTTTTAACATGACACTAGCCCTACATAAAAACACATACTGTAGAGTAGAACATGAACAATTATCTTAGTCGATTTTCTTCATCTTTTGACTTCTTCTAACTTATCAAGACTCATCTTCCTTTTATTCTTTAGTGTAAAATCGGCGTTGTCATTTGACTAAATCCCGAAGTTCTATATCATTCGCCATTCTCAAATCAGCGCCCGTAGCTCAGCTGGATAGAGTACCTGGCTACGAACTAGGGGGTCGGGAGTTCGAATCTCTCCGGGCGCGCCATTTTTAATACTTTCAAGAAAATAGTAGTTCCTTCTTGTTCAACATATAGTTGATCCACTGCTTCTATGTTGCAAAGAATTTTGAAGCTAAAAATGCGAAAAAAAAGCCAATTAAGTAGAACATTAATGATAGAAGATAAACATATTTATTAATCTTTCTTATGCGTTGACATGTCCTAGCTAGTTCCGGCTCTGTTGGGCAGGGTGCACTCCTGATTCTCCATTGGTAAATTCCAGTAAATAGAAGGAATAGTCCAGCAATAAAGAAAACTTCACCTTTGTATTTTGAAAGAGTTACAAGTTGAGGTACGTTAGAAATTAAACCTGCAAGTGCTGCTCCTGTACCAATAGATACAAACAAAGCTGGTAATGCACAGCAAATTATAGTTCCAAAACTAGTAAATAAGTTTAGAAAAGGTAGGATTAATGATTTATTTGAAATATATTTCATGGGTTTAATTATTTCCTGCTTATCCTATTTACGTTATAACCGGCATCTGTAATTAATGACTTTATTAAATTATCCTCTATGTCTTCTCCGCGTTTTGTGAAAATAGTTATGAATCCATTAGCAAGGTCGACTTCAATACCCGTTACCTCATTTCTCTTCATGAAAATTTTTTCTATTGCTTGAGCACAAAAATCACATACTAAGCCAAAAACATCGACATTAATTCTTAAGCCATCAGGGTCGATGCTGCCCACTGATAATCTTTCTGCTCTCTCTGAGTGTTCATGATCCTTATGGCTATGTGTGTTTTTATCTGCATAAACAAAGTTTAAAGATGTAAGTGCAATAAATATAAATATAAATTTCATATTCTTAATCCTCGAGTTTAGAAGCGATAAACAAAATTAAATAAAAAAATTCCTTTGCTGTTATAGCCAGTCTCAAATAGTGAGGGGCCCTTAAATAAACGAATTAATGGAGTGACTGTAAATTCATTTACTTCTTTTGGAGCATGATCAATTTCTAACATTAACCATGTATGTAGTTCCCCAAAATTAGCTATATAAGGAGCAATGCCAACCCTACCTTTTTGTCTGAAATTATTTTTTATCTTTTTAGACTTCATAAATCTATTCTCATAAGACACAAAGTATTTACGTGTTTCCCAATCTGTTGCTATGCCGGCAAATACAACAGGTCCTATATCAGAATTAAAAGATTGGTAACCTGAGTAGACAAAACCAAGTCCTGATTTTAAGTAGAGGTTTGCTTGAGAATGTTTTTTATTCCAACGTTTTAGTAAATTATTAAGCTGAACTGCATGGGTCTGGGATTTATCCTCACGCCAATACTCTCCTTTATAACCAACGGAATATTTGGCTGAAGGTGAATAGTGAATATGAATTGAATTCTTAAACCCATCATTCATGCTCATAAATGTCCAACCATCTGGATAAGAGACTGGCCTTGAAAAAACATCAGAACTTAAAACACAGACGATAAAAACCGTTAATAATTTATACATATATATACAGCTCCAGAATGTAACTTTACATGCTCAAATGAGCACAAATTTAGTTATCAAAAAGGGCTATAATTAGGAGGAGGAGTGGGGATCTCTCTGAATATTGGATGATAATTTGGAACTATGTAATTGTTAATTTTTAAATTCTTGATATGCGATAATTTGATTATTTCGACGATTGAAACCGTACTTGAAGAACAAATCTTACAAATCTGACAATTACTTTGGTTATTATCATTTTCCGAAATGTTATCGTGACAATCACTGTTTGATGAGCTCATCTGCACATCAACTGCAAGTTCTTCACCAACCATATAGCAAGATATAGCAGATGACTGAGTTGTCCCAGTAATAAAAAACAAAATTAACAAGTAATGAGCTATTTTCCGATACATATGTTTTATTCTAGAAAAATTATAATAACTATGATTAATAATCAGATGCTTGGTTCCATACTTGCCCTACAGAAATTATTCGGCACTAGAAATTTCAATATTTTAGAGGACACTTAATCAATTTATAAAGAGACATTTAACTAAGCTATGTGATGTTTGAGTGTCATTTTTCTAGAAATAGACGAGTTATCTAGGAACTAATATGTCGGGAGTTCGAATCTCTCTGTACACACTATTATTAGTGCAACATACTACAATTATATTTACATTATGTGTAGACACTTATAGAACTTCTCTGAAGTAACTCAATTAAAACAATTTTATCCTTATGGATATTTCTATTTAGGATTACATAGGTTATTTCAGATTACTTGGATTTTGATGTGAAATCTAATTTGAATAATAACTTGTTATGTTATAACATAACAATCATAATTGTGTATAAATTGTCATACAAAATAAAAGCATTCGATATAGCGTTATTAAGAATCAAATTATAGCCAAACAACGCAGGAAGAGTGTTAGTTTATCGCTCACCGGCATTGAAAAATTATAACTCACGACAGTTTTTTTAAATCAAATTAATAAGGGAGACTTTAAATGATTTTCCATCTAACAAAAAAAATAATAATCATATTAGTTGTCTTTTTTTCAACAGCTGTCTATGCCAATGAAGATGGCGATTCAAAACATGAGCAGCATGAAGCCCATGTTCATGGAAAGGCAGAAATGAACATATTGATTGATGAAAAAACATTTATTTTTGAGTTAAATTCTCCTGCATTAAATTTTCTTGGTTTTGAACATGAGCCAGAAACAAATGAAGAAAAAGAAACAGTAAATCAAGTCAGTAAAATGTTGCTTGATTATAAAAATATTATTTCTATTCCTGGCATGAATTGTGAAAAATCTCAAATTGAAATATCAGTACCCTATGGGGATGAAAAAGAAGAGGATGGTCACCATCATGGCGAAAATGATGATGATGAGCATAGTGAATATTATTTATTCTATTCTATTGCTTGCAAAGATATAAACAACATTGAACAGATAAATATAAAACTATTTGATAATTTTCATGGTTTTGAGAGTGTTGATGTAAAGTGGACATACTTTACAGATGCAGGAAGTTTAGAAGCAACAAAAGAACAAAAAATAATAAAAATAAAGTAACCAATTGTAATTATTAATCACATCTCGGATATCAGGTTCATAAGGTATCACAGTTCTAGATAATTTTATTATTTAGAGATATGGGGAAGATGATGCAAGGCAGATGGGCAACTGAATTACTTTAGCCAGACATGAACTTAGAAACAAGTGGAACTATTTATAATAGTGCGCAGAATTTATATAGTACTGAATTACATTATCATAACTTTAAACATGTAGTTGATACGTTAAATAATGCAAAAAATATTACAAAAAAATGTGATGATAAAAACATTGATTATGATAAGAAAATAATCTGTCATGCGATACTTTTTCATGATGTAGCATATGATGTTGATTCGTTCAAAAAAGGTTTTATGAGTAAAGAAAGTTACTCAGCTTTCTTGGCGGCTAATGTTTTATCAGATCATGGCGAACAGATAAATCATGTAGAAGAAGTCATCAAGGCCATCCTTTGTACAAATATTGATGCAAAATGTCATTCTAATAATCAGAAGATAGTTAGAGCTGCTGATCTATCATGGTTAGTTTCGCCTTATCATGAATTTAAAAAAAATCAGTTAATTTATATAAGGAAAGAGAATTTTTGTCCGGTAAAAAAAAATCATAGACACAATATAAAATAGAAAAATTTAACATAATTGAGAAATTTCTGGAACAACGAATTGAACTAGATATTGAAATGTTTTCCTATGCTAATTACATGTTTCATAACAGGGTTTTGCTAAATCTTGATAAATTGATGAAAGATACTATTGATTAATTTAGTTATGGGAAAAGTATGAGTACAAAAAATCTGAATCATATAGCAATTTCAATGTCGACTTTTAGGGCTGATGAATAGTTCTATAAAATACTTGTTGCTTTAGTTATTGACTGCTGGCTTATTCGCTTTGTTCTTAGGCTGTTACCGTCATAGGGATTACACAGTCTTGATTCCAGGAACTAATGCACTAGTTGTTCTTGTTTAAATAGCTTTTGTTGGTCATGAACTGTATGGGGAATTTGGTGAGAAGATTGGAACTACCATTGATAGAGTTATTCTGGCGCTTAGTCATGTTAGAAACTATTATTTGTGTCATGCATGATGATGCAATGATTAAGAAATCGTTAAGATTCTTCTATTATGTAAAGTGCAACAGATGGATATAATTATTCTTTATATTCGCTAACGTCGTCTGCTAAAAAAGTATAAGCTGATATGGCAGTGTCATTTTCTATCATTTCTGTAAAAAGAACACCCTTAATTTCGAATGGCATCCAGATCTCTTTGACTTGTAACCCTTTATTATATTGTACGAAAATAATTTGATTCGGCGGTGGTGGTGGAACGTGTATACAGGCACCGAAATAGGGGACAAGAAAGAATTCCGTGATAGCATTTTCATCATTTGTTTCTATCGGTACAACGAAACCAGGAATACTGACAGTTTGATTGTTTAATTCAGGGCGGACATTAATGGAATTCATTACTCCTTGTATATCAGGGTCAGAAATTTGTTCCATGGCATTATTAATGTCATCCCTGATATTAGCATTAGGATCAAGTGGTTTATGAGGGTTTGTTAGCAGTGGTGAAAGTTGTTTCATGACTTCCAATTCAGCTTCGGGTATTAACTGATCCCAATTCAGTTCCTTATAATCGGACGCAAGAACGTAGAAACTCAATAGCATGGAAGCCAGTAGGTAAATAACATAACGCATATATGAAAAACCTATATTTGATGGTATGTTACAAGGTAACATTATTTGAAAATAATCTATACCAAAATAAGTTTAAGATGATGAAAACAATAGAAATATCTTCACTTGAGTTTCAATGGCAGTATTCAGATAGCTGGCGCTTAAAGGTTACGGACTTCAAAATACAAGCTGGAGAAAATGTGTTCCTTTATGGCCCTAGTGGCTCTGGAAAAACTACATTACTTGATCTAATAACCGGAATACATACTCAGGAAAATGGCTCAATTAAAATTCTCGAAAAGGAGATAAATAGGCTTTCAGCAAAAGAACGTGATCAATTTCGAGCTGACCATATTGGTTTTATTTTTCAACAGTTTAATTTATTACCCTATTTAAATCTGATCGACAATGTTCTGTTACCTTGTTATTTCTCAAAATCCAGACAGCAGAAATCCATGATAGATGGCAGCTTAAAAAAAGCTGCGCAAGAATTATTATCATCATTAAGTATTGAAGAAAGCTTGTTTGGAAGCCTCGCTTCACAAATAAGTGTTGGACAGCAACAACGTGTTGCTATAGCCAGAGCACTTATTGGTAAACCTGAAATAATCATTGCAGATGAACCGACTTCTTCGTTAGATAAAGATTCACGTGACGTATTTATAAAGCTGCTTTTGAAGCAAGTGGAAAAAAGTAATAGCACAGTTGTCTTTGTAAGTCATGATACTGAGTTAGCTAAATACTTTGATAAGAGTATTTCAATTGCAGAATTACAGTAGCAATTAAGGTTTACATTATGTTTTATAAATTAATATTTATGAGTTTATGGAGTAGACGTACAAGTATTATTTTGACTGTGATCGCCATCTCATTAAGCATCAGTCTTCTATTTGGTGTGGAACATTTAAGGCGCGAAGCAAAAGAAAGTTTTACAAAGACTATTTCCGGAACAAATTTAATTGTCGGTGCTCGTTCAGGGCAAGTTAATTTATTGCTTTATTCTATATTTCATATCGGAAATGCAACAAACAATATTTCTTGGAAAAGTTACACAGACATTATTTTAGATAAGAATGTCGAGTGGTCTATTCCCATCTCTCTAGGGGATTCCCATAAAGGATTCCGTGTTATGGGAACAACAGAAATCTACTTTGAAAAATATCGATATGGAAACAAGATATTGTTATCTTTTAAACAGGGACAGAAGTTTAAAAATGTTTATGATGTTGTTTTAGGTTCTCAGGTCGCAAAAGAACTAAAATACGAAATAGGTCAAAAGATAGTACTATCACACGGTATTGGAAAAATAAGTTTTAGTAAACATGATGATAAACCTTTCGAGGTTGTAGGCATACTTGAGCCAACTGGAACACCTGTTGATCGCAAAGTTCACATAAGCCTTGCCGGTGTCGAAGCTATTCACATAGATTGGCAACATGGTGCCAAGATACCTGGTTTGGAAATATCTGCGGAAGATGCTTTAAAGCATGATTTAAAACCAAAAGTAATTACGGCTTTTTTTGTTGGTTTAAAATCAAAAGTAGTAACGTTTAGTTTACAAAGGAAAATTAACACCTATAAACAGGAACCGCTTGTTGCAATTATTCCGGGATTAGCTCTGGTTGAATTATGGCGAATAGTCGCGTTTGTTGAAAATTTGTTGGTCGTCATATCTGCATTTGTTGTAGTAACTGGCTTTATTGGAATGATCACAACTTTATTGGCAGGCTTAAATGAACGGCGTAGAGAAATAGCGATACTTCGTTCTATAGGTGCGAAGCCATCGTATATATTTTTATTACTGATGGTGGAATCTACTTTTCTTGCTACAATTGGATGTTTGATAGGTATTATAAATGTCGCTCTTATTTTAACGTATTTAAAACCGTTGTTAATTACACAATACGGTCTTTTTATAAGCGCAAACTTTATTAATACTTATATGCTTATGATTGTTGGTGTAATTATTTTTGTTGCTGCCATCTTAGGTTTGATACCTTCTATTGTTGCATATAGATGTAGTTTGAAAGATGGTTTAAATATTAGAGCATAATCTGATTCATCTTGTAATATATATCTAGTTCCGAAAGGAATACTTATTAGAAAAATTCCCCCATATTGATCAAAATTTGTGGAATGAGATAATGTAAAATAGTGCCTTGGACAATCTCATTCGATTACTTCATGAACATGATTGATTGAAATACAAATATTTCTAAAACTACCGAATATTGTGTGATGATATTTTTTAAAACGTAAACAGCAGGTGAAATTTTGGAAAAAATAAGTATTTTTGTTGATGTACAAAATATCTACTACACGTGTCGTCAAGCGTATCAATGTAGTTTTGACTACAATAAGTTTTGGGCAGAGGTGACTCGAGATCGTCAAATAATCAATGCGTATGCATATGCAACAGACCGTGGTGATGAAAAGCAAATACAATTTCAGAACATTCTTCGAGCAATAGGTTTTACTGTTAAATTAAAGCCTATGCTGAAACGTCTTGATGGAACTGCTAAGGCAGACTGGGATGTTGGTATAGCACTTGATGTCTTTGAAGAGGCAGTAAACTGTGACACAATAATATTAGCATCAGGAGATGGTGATTTTGATATATTGTTGCAACGAATCAAAGAGCGTTTTAATACCAGGACTGAAGTTTATGGTGTCTCTGATTTAACATCGACCTTGATAATTAAAGCGGCAACGAAATTTATAGCAATTGATGAAGATCTATTGCTCAGAAAATCATAAATTTATAATAGTAACTCCACCACATACTCTTTAAAAGTAAGGAGTGAAGTCTTTGCTCTGATCGCTTTGATACTAAATCTTATCGACGCCCGCGCCCTGGCTTAATGACTTCAAAGTTAACCTTCAACTGTTTGCCATTAAAATCTCTGCCATTCAATCCTGCTATGGCTGCGCGTGCTTCGTGGCCTTCCATTTCAATAAAACCAAAGCCTTTACATTGCCCAGAAAATACATCTGTCACGAGTTTGAGTGACCGAACCTTACCAAATTCAGAGAACAGATCTTGAAGTTCTTCTTCTTTAGTACTTGGGGCTAAATTGCCTATGAATAGTTTTTTCAATTCTTTTCCCTTTCGGAGTATTGAAGTTGTTATTTAAAATGAATCCGTGAAAACGACATTTTTACGTCGGTTTTTCCGAACACATATTACTTAAGTAGAAACATTCGTTGCCTGAAGGCCTTTTGGACTGTCTTCAACACTATAATTTACTTTTTGACCTTCGTTTAGTGTTTTAAAACCTTCGCCTTGTATAGCATTGAAATGTACGAATACATCAGCGCCACCATCATCTTGAGTTATGAAACCAAAACCTTTAGATTCGTTAAACCATTTTACTGTTCCTGTCGCCATTTTTTTTACCGGAATTAAATTAAATAAATTTATTTTTACAGGTTAATGAAACAGTGTATCTAGGAAAGCATCGGTGATGATAAAAATCAAAATTGCCAATAACACTAACTGTAACTGAGTGCACTATATGAGAATCTTACTGGCATTGCCAGAATTATTAATAACTTCAGGCTTGTAGGATGATATTAGTTAAAAAACGAGATGTTTTGTAGCGAAATAATCAAGAAATTCAGTTGAAAATGTATAATGATTTGTAATAATCAGGTAAATATATTGGTTTTTCATTTTAATGCAAGTTACAAAGTTTTTTTAGGATTGAACGATTGTGATTACTTAAAATGATTACTGTACCTTAAACGAGGGATAAAATATGGTGTATAATGTTCAAAAAAAGTTTTTAACTCATTAACTTTCACTGCGCTCGTAGCTCAACTGGATAGAGTATCGGGCTTCGAACCCGAGGGTTGGGGGTTCGAATCCCTCCGAGCGCGCCAATTGTTAATTAAAATAAGTACATACTACTAGTTCGACCGTGAGCCATATTTCCAAATGCTCTACAGCTTTTCGTTATAAAAGCTTGTTATTTCTCGACCACCAGTTTATCAACTAGTGTCTGCATTTAGGCTCTGTCAAAGTATGATGCTTAATTATTAAACAGTAATCCAATGCTTTATGAAAGTCGACAAGCTATTTTTTTGATAGTTGATTAAGGTGTTAATTGAATTCAATAAAGCACTAAGTTTTGATGGAAGAATTCTTATTATGTGTTGTTAGATAATTCAACAAACATGGCGATACTGACTCAGTGTTTAGTATTATTTCAGAAATGAATATTCAAGTGTTTAAAATTTCGAAAAAAAGTCCTTGGAAAGTATACAAATAAATTATTTAAACGATTTCACTATTTAACACATCATTATTAAATAAACTTTCAGATAGGGAAGAGGTTAAGCTTCTAATGTCAGTTAAAAAATATTTTGACGGAACAATCATTCTGGATAATGATAAACTACGGACATATTTGGCAGATTTAATGAGGAAAAAATGAGCATGATAAAGAAAATTATATTTATTTTACTAAGCGTAGGACTGCTTAATGCAAGTGTAGTACTAGCAGAGGAAAAAGAGCCAGAATTATTGACAGCAGGAGAGTTGCTTGAAAGTTGTGCAAAAGGTTCAGTTCCAGGCACCCCTAATAATGGATGTGTACAGTATGTTGTTGGTCTAGTCTTAACAGTCATGCAGTTACATCAAGCAGAACAAAGCGCTCCATTTTTTTGCATAAACCCACAGCTGAACCCAAAAGAAGAAGTAACTGATAATGTTATTGCTTATTTAATTAAACAATCTTCTCGTTCTCAAGAAGCTGCACAAACATTAGTTTTAGAAGCACTTACAAAAAGTTACCCTTGTACGGGAAAAGGTGGTCAAGCTTAAAATGCAAGCTGTGCAACGTAAAGAGAAATATAGTCACGATAAATTAAAAAAACGTTTGCGACGTAATGTAGGTCGTGCCATCGCTGATTTTAATATGATAGAAGCTGATGATCGAATTATGGTCTGCCTATCCGGTGGTGCAGATTCTTATACCATGTTAGATATCTTACAAAATTTGAAGAGGAATGCGCCTATAGAATTTGAATTAGTTGCTGTTAATCTCGATCAAAAACAACCTGGTTTTCCTGAACACATCTTACCAAACTATCTTGATGCTATTGGTATTAACTATCATATAATCGAAGAAGATACCTACAGTGTGGTAAAGCGCGTTATTCCTGAAAATAAAACTTATTGCGGCTTATGTTCTCGGTTACGGCGGGGAATTATTTATCGTTTTGCTAGAGAACAAGGATACACCAAAATAGCTTTAGGACATCATCGTGAAGATATTATTGAAACCTTGTTCTTGAATATGTTTTACGGTGGTAGATTAAAATCAATGCCAGCGAAGTTATTAAGTGATGATGGTGAAAATATTGTTATTCGTCCATTAGCCTATTGTTCCGAAATAGATATTAAAACTTATGCAGAAAAAAAAGCTTTTCCAATTATTCCTTGTACCTTATGTGGATCGCAAGACAATATGCAGAGAAAGGCGATAAAAAAAATGTTGACTGACTGGAATAAAAAAAAACCTGGTAGGGTAGAATCCATATTTACGAGCATTCAAAATATTGTTCCATCACATCTATTAGATACCAGTGAATTTGATTTTGAAAAATTGGGCGCACTTAACGATCAACATACACCTGATATTGACGCCTGGTTATCTGGCGGTCGAGATTAGAAATATTTTTTACCCAAATATTGTTTTGATTGATAGATGTCTGAACTTCCTCTTTTTTATCAAATATTTGCTTGGTCTGTGCCTGCACTGTTTGCAATTACCTTACATGAAGTAGGACATGGTTGGGTTGCAATGATGCTGGGTGATTCAACGGCAAAAGATATGGGAAGACTATCAATTAATCCATTAAAACATATTGACCCAGTTGGTACGGTCCTAGTGCCGCTGATTATGTTTCTTGCCAGTGGGTTTATATTTGGTTGGGCAAAGCCAGTGCCGATAAATTGGAATCAGCTTGATAATAAGAAACGTGATATCGCGTTGGTTGCCTTAGCTGGTCCTTTTGCAAATTTTATCATGATTATTTTTTGGGCACTTATTGCCAAGTTTTTTATTGTTGCTGCAGAACAAGGTCATGCAATAGCGAATATATTAACTTTAATGGCTTGGGCAGGTATTGTAATTAATAGTTTATTGATGATTTTAAATTTGTTTCCATTACCACCATTAGATGGAAGTCGCGTGGTTTTTTTATTACTACCAGAATCAATTGCATCTCAATATGCAAAAATTGAACCGTATGGCTTAATCATTCTCGTTTTATTATTAGTCAGCGGAATTCTATTTAGAATAATAGAACCGCTTTTTTTTTACTTACAACAAGTCATGTACTTCATGATAATTTAATTAACGCACTAACTCATTTTACTTGAATTTTAGAGAAAACGAATATTTTAATTAGCTTAGTATTTTATTGGTTTACAATAAAGAGTCAACTTTTGTATGTTCATCTAATAACGAAATGTTAAGGTATAAGAGAAACTGATAGTAACGGCCATCATGTTACATTAGATTAATCATAATGATTCTGAAAATGCTGAAAAACGCGAAATTAAATTATAAATTTTGTTAACCCATGATGTGAAACTTGAAAAATATAAATCTCAGACTATGTAACTAAATATAGTTTTACATTAGAAAATATTTAAATAAAAGCATGTAAATTATAACTTTACACAATTTTCATCATATTTATAATTAGATATCAGTGATGTGAGCCGTTATTTATCGTCAGGTTTCTCTTGATTTACCATTATGCTTTTATTTAAAATAATCCAGACAATAAGCTGTCATTGGAAACCACCACATTGATAGCATAGTTATGATTAAGGTGGATATGAGTAGAGGTAGTGAAAATGGTCAACTATAATGATGGCTTAGTTCAGGATGATTCAGGTAAGATTTTAGGTAATGTCATGTTTGGAGTAATTAGAGACGGTGACAAATTAGGAACAGGCAATGCACTTGGGAATGTTAAACATGGTCTGGTCAGTGATGGTGCTGGTAATGTACTTTTCAATGTTAAAAAGGGTGTTATCAGAGATGGAATAGCACTTGGTGGTGGTAAGAGCCTTGGTAAGGTGGGTGATTTGAGTATAAGTGGAACTTTAGGTCAGCCAGCAGATGATGTGGTTGCTAGTTATCATTTCTTAGTAAACAAGATTGTATAATAAATGTAGTGTTGTGTTATCTACTAATTTGAGTGATGACTATATCTAGCCAACCATGTCAGATCATCGGTTGGCTAGTATATTTTATGAAAACGATGTTGTCCTGCTATTTTATATCGTTGCGTGTTTCCTCGCGAAAAATGATTTAATATTCTATTGATGAGTAGAGTTGACTAATGTAAAAAAATATGACGTCATAATGAATAAGCTCAGTTCTTACACTGAGTCTACTGAAAAACTTCCATCAAAATACTACAA
>CAJJDJ010000078.1 GCA_905182825.1 Thiotrichaceae bacterium UBA7359 | reverse complement strand
TGTTGATTAAATTGAAACGGTTTAATTTGTTCTTCCGAAGTCCGGTATAGAGTATCTTTATTACTCATCTATTATTACCAGATGGAAAATAAATGGGGCTTTCTTCAGGTAGCCACTTTTTATACTTATGCATGCAATTTTTAAATAGAATGCTCTGCTCTATTTCTTTATACCATATTTTGAGTCGGTCATAAGGACTTGAATTAAACCAATCCAAATCAACATTGGCAAATTGTCTAATAAACGGAAATATAGATACATCTGAAAAAGAGAGTTGGTTAGTGGTCAGAGAAACACCTTCATTTTCATTCAAACATTTCTCTAATGTCTCAAGAAAGTCATGAGTATGATTACGATATTCTTCCTTAGAATATTCTGGATAGCTCACATGATATTTATAACGATCCAAAAAATATTTAAATTCATTATCATTCTGAATAATCAAATCATTGGTCAGTTGATCATCTTTGGTCAACCAATTAGAAGGGTCATGTTGATTCAAAGCCCAATACATAATTTCAATACTTTCATCGATCTTTTTTTCATCTTCAATCCAAAGCACGGGCACTGTGCCCTTTATCGATATTGACAACATTGATTCTGGTTTATCATTTAAGTCAACCTCTCTGATTTCACACTTTACATTGGACTGATAAATTGCCATACGCGCACGTATTGCGAAAGGGCACCGTCTGAAAGAATATAAAATGGGGAAGTTTTGCATTATTGATTCACAAAAAAAATCTGCTCACATTTTCGCACCTATATGTTTTTGATTCCTCTGTTTCGCTAATATAACTTGACGTTGTCTTTCATTAAAAGCAGCGCGTTGTTCTGCTGTTGTTTCATTGATACAGTGTAAGCATGAAACTCCCTTCTCATAATCTTTTGATTTCATGTCTTCATCTGTGATGGGTCTACGACATGCAAAACATTGTTCAAAACTCCCATCCACCAACTGATGATCTACTGATATACGACTATCAAAAACAAAACATTCACCTTCCCAAAGACTTTCATCTTGTTCAATTTCTTCCAGATACTTAAGTATGCCGCCATTGAGCTGATAAACCTCTTCAAAACCCTGTTCAAGCATATAGGTGCTAGCCTTCTCACAACGTATGCCCCCCGTACAAAACATAGCAATTTTTTTTGTCTTTTGTCCCTCAAGATTATTATTCACGAAGTCAGGGAATTCACGAAAATTTGTTGTGCCAGGAGAAATAGCGTCCTTGAATGACCCTACTTGAAACTCATATTCATTACGCGCATCAATCAATATCACATCGGGATCTGAAATAATTTCATTCCACTGTTTTGGTTGGATTCGTATCCCTGTTCTATGGGATGGTTTGATGTTTGGCTGGCCCATTGTGACAATCTCTTTCTTCAACTTAACCTTCATTCGATGAAACGGAATATCTTCAGAATAAGATTCTTTATGTTCAAGATCGCTCAACCGGCTGTCTGTCTTTAAGAAGGTTAATAATTCACCTAGATCTTGACGCGATCCTACTACTGTTCCATTAATACCTTCTTCTGCCAGTAATATCGTTCCAAATATCTGTCGTTCCTGACAAAAAGACAACAATATTGGTTGCATAGTTTGATAATCGTCTAATCGAACAAATTTATACATCGCTATAACAACAAATGCTTTTGACATCTAAGAATTCTCTAAAATGGATATAACTAGTTTAAATTATAATATTTTTCCTTATAGCATTAAATTCAGACTTACACATTATATTTTGAATGAATTGCCTATAAAACTAATGTAATTAAATGGAAAACCAACTCTAAATAATAGACGCAACTATCACTGCATACTAATGTACAACCTGATGCTTCCATAGACATAATCAAAAAAATAATTATCGTATCTTATTCAAAAACTATGTTTGGATCCTGAATTCTGTGAGAAAATTTAAATGATTAGGTAATCAATCAAGTCTATAGTATCTCGGAAAATTCGAAAATGTAGAAAGTATTTGATAAAAATGATTAACTGGGTTTGCAAATATTAGCCTTTTCGGTGTCATCTTGAGCAACCTGTAACAAACCATTCTTCCTTTTCATTAAAGCTAAGAATTTCTTAATAATAAATTTTAACAAAGAACAAATCTTTTACAAATTAGAATACGTTACAGTTTTAATATTTATTATTGAATGACGAACTATTATTTCATCAATAATTTTTATTGAGAAAATAGTGTTCATTGATTTCATATAAATAAAAAAGGAGTGATTTATCACTCCTTTTTTATTTTATTACTTAACTATGATTAACTAACACTTTCAACTTGAACTAAGTTATCAGAGAAGGAAGGCGAATGGCCCATATCCCCAAACTCAGCTGAGCTAATTGAATTCACTGTGCCATTATTCAATTGTCGCCAGTAACCTAAGGTCGCTACGATAATACCCTGATTAACGTCATCTGTAATCTTTGCCTTACCTTCAAACGCACCACGATCATTGAACACCTTCACTGTATTACCCTCATTGATATTACGATTACTTGCATCTACCGAACTGATCATCACAAACTGCTCACCTTGACCTTTGATTTTGTGATCCATATTGGCATAACAGGAATTCAAAAAACCATGACTCTTTGGTGAGACAATATTCAATGGATATTTTTTGGCTAATTCAGGGTTGGTTTCAGGTGTCTCTCGAGAAGGCACATAATCCGGCAAACTATCTAAATCTTCACCCGGCTGAAAGCCCTCGTACATTTGTCTAAACGGTGCTGCGACAAAATTTTTCGCACCAACTACTTCGAACTCGCATTTACCTGAGGGTGTTGGAAAATTACCTTCCTTATGCGGACAACGATCATCTTTAGTACCGACATTCAGTCGAGCAAAACCATTTTTACGTAAGTAGTTCAAATCTATTCCATCACATGCTGGAGCATCCCAATCAATGAAGTTTTCAAGACACTCTGAGTCCGACCACTTCAAACGGTCTTCGTCATACCCCATCAGCTCAGATAAGCGTCTAAATATTTCGTTATTGGGAATCGCTTCTCCGGGAGACTCAACACTTTTGGCATTGTAAGTAAGATACAAGTGACCCCATGACAAGATAATATCTTCGAGTTCGGCACCCATAGATGCCGGTAAGACGATATCCGCATACGCTGCCGTATCTGTAATAAAATGCTCAGCCGAAACCATAAAGATATCTTCGTTCATCAGTCCTTTAACAATTTTATCAGTCTCAGGTGCTTGCGTAACCGGGTTCGAGTTCCAACACATAAATGATTTAATTGGTACTTCTGTTTTAATCTCTCCAGTTAGTGCACGACCAATTTGCAGGTTACTTAAAACGGGTGTTCCCTCCGGAATTAAATCAGGCCGACAAATCACATCGAATTTGTAAGGATGTTCCCAGACAGGGAACTGTGTGACGCCCCCACCAACGTGTTTCCACGCACCCGTCAAGGCTGGGATACAGGTCACTGCACGTATGGTTTGACTACCACCATAAGTCCTCTCCAATGCTACTCCCATGCGTATTGCCGCCGGTTGTGATGTTGCGAGTTCTTTCGCAAATTGACGAATGTCGTCTGCGGAGACCCCCGTGATTTTTGCTGCCCATTCCGGTGTACGATCTTTCGCACGTTCAGCTAGGGCATCAAAACCCACTGTATGGTTTGCAATATAATCTTTATCTGTCAAACCTTCTTGTATGATGCTGTTAATTACCGCCATCGCTAACGCACCATCAGTGCCTGGCTTTGGCGCAATATGCCAGTCGGCTAATTTTGCAGTTTTTGATTTATAAGAATCGATCACCACCACTTTCGCACCTTTTTGTTGTGCTTCTTTGACAATCGCCCAGTGATGTAAATTGGTACTGACACTGTTACACGCCCATATAACTATGTATTTAGAGTGGATGTAGCTTTCAGGATCAACACCTGCTGTGGGTCCAACAGTTAATAGCCATGCTGTACAAGAGCCTTCACCACAGAATGTGCGCTCCATAACAGTCGCACCCATTCTGTTAAAAAAGGCATCGCCACCATTTAATCCATGAACAAGACCCTGATGGCCAAGATAGCTATAAGGAACGATGGCACGAGGGCCATATTCTTCGATAATGGCTTTCCATTTATCAGTGATTTCAGTTAAAGCTTCATTCCACGTAATGCGTTCGAATTGTTTGCTACCTTTCGGACCAGTACGTCGCATGGGATATAATAGTCGATCAGGATGATAATGACGTTTTTCATAATCTTTTAATTTTACGCAGAGACCTCCACGTGTCATGGGGTGATCTTTATTACCTCTAACACCGATAACTTTGCCATCTTCTATATCAAAGACCATAGCGCATGTATCAGGACAATCATGCGGACAACCACCAAACGCGGTTTCTAGTTTTGGATTAGTAGCCATTATATATCCTCCTATAAGTTTTGTATTTTTCATATACAGTACCGTTGCAAATGATACTCTTAAAAAATACAATTAAGGAAATTATATTAGATACTTGAATAAAAAATTATTTAAAAAAAATGAATAAATACAATTACTTACAAGGATTAATCGGTAATGATAATCATTACTTATATGATTAGTGAAGTTTATTCTTTGATCTTTCACTTTCATCTTTAACTAATCTTGAACGCCAATAATTGATTGATTGACAGTAAATATAATGCTGAGCAGGTAATAATTCTATGTTTGGGTGTCGGCATAAATTTGTTAATTGTTGAACGACCCTTTCGGCTATGTGTATACATGGATGCAAACTATATTGAGTAATTAAATAAAATAGTCTCGCTTGCTGATGGTCAATAGTATCTATAGAACTAGCTGTTTCCTTCTCCGGAGTATTTATATTATTCAACGTGTCATTTCTCCTAAATCAAATAGATTGTCATAATATTCACTTGTTTCCTTGATAGTTTTCGCATACGTACGAAGAACCCTTGCTTCTTTGCTTTTGATTGATGGATTTTTTAATGAGGCTTGGCAAGCCAGCAAATACAAATCTCGTATTAATTTTCGAGTGCTTGTTTTATTTTCTTGTATTAATTGTTCTGCTTTTATAGCGTTATAAGTCAATAGCTCACAGACTTCATTAGGCGTCCAATTTATAATACATAAGTTATTTTTAACTCTAATATGTTTTAACATGCGCATTCGTTGTATTTATTATAAAATTTTAGATTATTCAATCTCAATAGTAATGATTATCATTAAGAATTGACTTCTTGTCAAATTAGTTATTAGTATTTATTAAATATCTTTTTCACATAACAGCACTTAGTAATTGGGCATAAAACAATCTAAGAAAGATATGCTTACTTTGTAAGCATAGATAACTTTATCGATATGAAATTAATGAAATTTATACGAGAGAATCACAATAAGACAATTTAAAGATGAAACTAAATAATGGTTTCCGCAGATAAAACACTTAACGATTAATTTAGATGATTTTGTTACATGGTCCTACCGAAGAAGTACTTTCTT
>CAJJDJ010000077.1 GCA_905182825.1 Thiotrichaceae bacterium UBA7359 | reverse complement strand
GAGCAGATTTACGCTTTGTTAGATGATCTTGAACCCATAGAAAAAGATGTGCAACGATTCAGACCGCAAATGGCGTTATTTTATTGGCCATTAGCTATCGCATTAGTCTTAATGTGCATTGTCGTTATGAAGCGACATTCTTCAGGAGTCGTTAATGCGAGAGGCGAAGCATAATGGCACCTGAATTTCATTTCATTCGTCCTTATTGGCTTATTATGCTTATACCGCTGATTATTCTTATGTGGATGTTAGCTAAAAGAAATTTGATTAATGAACATTGGGAGAGTGTTTGCGACTCTGCGTTATTACCTTATATATTAGTGGGTAGAACAGGTGCAAAAAAATATACTAATATTTCATTGTTTGGGTTTGTAGCTTTGTTAATGATCTTTGCCCTTGCTGGACCAAGCTGGGAACGTTTACCCGAACCCGTGTTTGAAAAAGAGTCCGCACTTGTAATCGCTATGGATCTCTCTTATTCAATGTATGCTGATGATCTTAAACCAAATCGACTTGAGCGTGCTAGATTTAAGATTTCTGATCTCTTAGATTTAAGAGAAGAAGGGCAGACAGCATTGATTGTTTATGCAGGTGATGCCTTTACGGTAACACCGTTAACCAATGATATTAAGACGATAAAATCACAGCTTAGTGCATTGACGCCACAGATTATGCCGGCTCCAGGTAGTAACGTGGATTTAGCAATAAAAAAATCCGAGGAGCTATTAAAGCAGGCTGGTAGTACCGAAGGACATATATTGATAGTGACAGATGAAATCGATAAACAGTTTAATAATATTTTTAATCAAACTAATCAGCGTGGTTATAAAGTTTCTATATTAGGAATAGGTTCTGAAGAAGGCGCACCGGTAAAACTAAGTGATGGTAGCTTTCTTAAAGATAAAGCAGGCACGATTGTGATTCCAAAATTAAATGAAGATGTTCTTCGCATAATGGCTAGTTCGGGTGGTGGGTATTATGAAACAAGCCAGTTAAGCGATGGTGATATAGAACGGCTCAATCGTCTATTTAATAGTGGAATTGAAAAAAACAATGAAACTAAATCAGAATTTGAAACTGATCGATGGCGCGAATTTGGACCTTGGTTAATTTTATTTATCCTACCTATCGTTGCATTCGGGTTTCGCCGAGGTTATCTGGTGTTATTTATTTGTGTGCTCGTACAAACTCCAGAAGTTGCTGTTGCGTTTGAATGGGACGATTTGTGGTTGAATAAAAATCAGCAGGGGATGCGCGCACTTGACAATGAGCAGGCTGAGTTAGCTTCTGATTTGTTTGATAATAAAGCATGGAAAGCAGCCGCAAATTATCGAAAAGGTGATTTTGCTACAGTAGCAGAACTCCTAAATGAACAAAAGGATACTCGTAGTATTTATAATCGAGCCAATGCCTTGGCAAAACAATCACGCTATGAGGATGCCATCGCTGCTTATGATGAGGTTCTGAAGAGTGAGCCTAAACATGAAGATGCGATATTTAACCGTGACTTGATTAAAAAGGAACTGGAGAAACAACAGCAACAAGAATCTGATTCAGATGAGAAGTCAGATGAGAAATCAGAACAGAAACAAAAAGAGAATTCAGAGTCAAAAGAAAAGAAATCAGAAGAAGACAAAAAGGAATCAGAGCAGCAAGACAACTCAAAGGAGAAAGAATCTTCACAACAGCAACAGCAACAGCAACAGCAACAAGATGACTCAGAACAACAACAAGACGGAAACAAAGAAGAATCAGAGCAGGAACAAAAATCAGAACAAAAGAAAAAAGAGCAGCAAGAAAAAGAATCTACAGAAAAAGAAGGCGAACAACAGGCTCAAAGACCTACAAAAAAAGAAAGAGAACTAAATGAAAGAGAACAAGCAACTGAGCAATGGTTGCGACGAATTCCTGATGATCCTGCTGGATTATTAAGACGTAAATTTGAATATCAATACATACAACAAAAAAGACGATCATCAAACAATGAAAAATATTGGTAATTAGAATATGAATTACAAATCATTAATTGCTTTATCATTATTGCTATTTAGTAAACTACTGTTGGCAGAAATAATAATTAAAGTAGATCGGGACCCTATCGTGATCGATGAATCATTTCATCTTATCTTTGAAAGTGAAAGGAGGATTGATGCAAAGCCTGATTTTAGTTCATTAACCTATGCATTCTCAGTGCTTGATACGCGTCATCGGAGTAGTACACAAATTAGTAATGGGAAAATAAATTATCTACAAACATGGATAGCTACACTTATCCCAAATAAAACTGGAACTATAGATATCCCTTCAATAAGATTTGGTAAAGAGATGTCCAAGCCATTCTCCATCAACATTGTTGCGAGATCTAAATCAAATCAAGCAGATATTACAGATGATGTTTTTGTCAACGTTGAAGTAAACACCAAGACGCCCTATGTACAGGCACAGCTCATCTATACGGTCAGGTTGTATATAGCAAAACAAATCATATTCGCTAAATCGAGTCTAGGTGAAATCAAAGTAATCGATAGTGAACCAGTAATTAAAAAACTTGGAGAAGATCGTAATTTTGATACGCAGCGTAATGGTAAACGCTACCGAGTGATTGAGCGCCAATTTGTTATTTTTCCTCAGAATAGTGGACCGATGACCATTCAACCACTTATTTTTAAGGGACAAACGGGAGGAGCGACAG
Source organism: Thiotrichaceae bacterium UBA7359 (assembly GCA_905182825.1). Lineage (GTDB taxonomy): Bacteria > Pseudomonadota > Gammaproteobacteria > Eutrophobiales > Eutrophobiaceae > UBA7359. Next base: position 5,610 of record CAJJDJ010000077.1, on the reverse strand, counting down.
ATTTTTTCAGTTTCGACCGATTTAGCAAATCAGTGTCTATTATAAAGCGGTCTAAGGCAGTAGAACTAAATGTTAAACCTATTCCGGATTCTTTTACGGGCGATACATGGTTACCAGCCAAACAATTGTCTATTGAAGAACAATGGTCAATTGACCCATCAAAACTAAAACAGGGCGAAGCAACAACTCGTACCTTAACGCTAAAAGTAAGTGGACTAGCATCAAGTCACTTGCCTGAAATAAAAAGTGAATTACCAAGTACATTCAAACAATATCCCGATCAGCCCGAGTTTAACGAGTCTAGTAATGAGGATGGTTATATTGGTTTTCGACGTGACAAGGTGGCGATAATTCCAATTGAAGAAGGTGTTTATACTTTACCGTCTATCAGTATTCCTTGGTGGAATACGAATCTTGATAAGATGGAGATTGCAAAATTACCTGAGAGTTATATACAGATAGAGAGCAACATCGCTGCATTAACCATAAATCCTGCTGTTGAACAACAGAAAACAATAAATAAGGATGCAGTTAATGAATCAACTGATAATAAAAAAAATAGTTCAACATCAATCATTTCAAATAAAGGAGAACCTATTTGGAAATGGATGAGTTTACTATCACTTGTATTATGGTTATTAACATTAATATTTTTTTGGAGAAGCAAGCGTAGTCATTTTGTCGATGATACTAAAGACGAAGTAAATCTTTCTCAACGCAAAAACATGAAGAAAATAAAAGATGCCTGTAAAAGTAATGACCCAAAACTGACACAACAGGCTTTGCTCGATTGGGCTAAACTTAATTGGCCGGACAAAAATATTAATAACCTTAATTTACTGAAAAAATATAGTAATGAAAGTTTTAAGTTAAAATTAGATGAACTTAATATTTGTCTTTATGGAAGTTTAATATCGGAATGGGATGGAACTGGTTTTTTAAATAGTTTTGAATCACAATCTTCTGATAAAAAAGAGTTAAAAAATACTAAGGGAAAATTAGAACCTTTGTATAAGACATAAAGTATAATAAAAATGATTTGTGTATTGATATCTGCGATGTGTGAGAGACGTACTCCCTAGTATGTAAAAGTAATTTTTACTCTGACTTTGGCGTATATCGTTAGTCCAATTGATCTTATTCCCAAGTTTATTCCTATCATTGGTCTGCTAGATGAAATTATATTGATCCCGATAGTCTACAGATGTGTGATCGAATTAATTCCAGAAGAAGTAAAAACGGAGTCAATTTGAAGGCACATTGAATGGGATAGATATTCCGAAATTAAGGTGTTAGGCATCATGACAATAGTTGTGATTTGGTCAATTTTTATTTCCATTACATATTTTTTATTTATAAGAGATACTTAATTGTCAACTTTTATTTGCATCTTATTATTTAGCATCTTCTCTATAAATGAATCTGTTTATTAGTTGTCTGATTCACTATCAGGCGACCCTGTTTCAAAAAACTCGTTATTAAAAATAACTTGGCAAGAATCAGTTGCTAGTTCGAATGTTTTATTAGATTGGTTTTAGTTTAAGTTGAATCATTAGTGATGCAATATGGAGAAGATACGTTTCATTCACTTAATTTTTAATATAGCCATAAAAAGGCTTGCCCATGAGATGATAAATAGTAAGCCACCAATCGGAGTGACCATTCCTAACCACCGTAGATTAAAAATACTTAACAGGTAAAGGCTTCCACAAAAAAATATTATCCCACTAAACATATACCATCCTGAACTTCTAAGCCAAAAATTGTTAGTTAAGTTCATTGCAATAATGCCGACAACTATCAAACCAAGTGAATGATATAGATGATACTCTACACCAGTTTCATAGGTTTTGAGCATGCTTACATTAAGACGTGTTTTTAGCGAATGCGCACCAAAAGCACCAAGCATTACAGCTAGGGCAGCATTGAAAGCACCAAGTAATAAAAATAACTTAGCAGTAATATTTATTTCACTCACTTTTTAACAAAACGTAAAGTCATCCGATCGCTTTCGCCTATTGCAGTATATTTTTCTTTATCGATATTCTTTAGGCGGTAACTTGGTGGTAGCGTCCAAACACCTTCTGGATGATCTCTAGTGTCTTTCGGATTGCTGTTGATCTCAGAGGTACCCATCAACTCAAACCCCTGATCTTCTATCAGACGAATTAAGTACGATTCAGGAATATAACCTTTTTCTGCTGTTACTTTATGGTCGCCACCATCGGCCGCACGATGTTGTACAACACCTAAAATACCACCAGATTTCAATACACGATTAAAGGCGACATACCTTTCTGTTATACCGCCATAACGAATCCAATTATGTGAATTACGGAAGGTGAGAATCATATCTAATGATGTGTCGGGAATAGATTGAAGATATGAATCTTCCTTTATCGAAACAACATCGACCTTAGCATAGGTGTTAGGATTAGCTGTCATCATTTTTACAAAATCATTATGGAGATTAGCCAAATATTTTGTTGGATGGTTGGGACCAAAACTGGCAACGGTGAGATGGCCTTTATCAGCTAGGTAGGGAGCAAGTATTTCAGTATACCAACCACGACCCGGTAATATTTCTAATACCTTCATCGAGGGTTTGATCTGAAAGAACTGCAATGTTTCTTTTGGATGACGATAGACATCACGTGCTTTATTATCGGCACTTCGACTAGCATCATTGACTGCGGATGAAAGTCGATGACCATCAGCATATGCATTAAGGGTTAATAATGAAAATAGTGCGTATGCAATTATTAGAATTCTAGTTAATGACATCTTATTTATCCTTGTTTATTTCTATTATTAATTCTTTCCCGCCAAATTCATGAATTTGATCATAGGCGCGAATGACAACCTGACTAATTTCTTCAGGTATAGCAATGATTGCTGAACGTGTAAATGGTTTTTTAGAGTGGGGGTGTCTCAAAATACGAGATCCCAAGATTTTATCATCAGAGTTAAGTATTACCCATGCTTTGGCAAAATGTTCCCAACCTTCATCAGTATGTTGAATAGTGACATCAAAACGATAATTACCATCACCTATAAACTCAACTTTAGCTGATAATACATCCGCTTCTCCAGCAAGGCTAAGCACTGATGTTGGGAGAAGTAGCAGACTTAAAAGTACATTACGCATATCATAACCATTTTAATTCTATACTATTTAGTATTTCATCATGAATCAATCTATGGATAAATATTCCAAAACGCAAGTTCCTCTAAAACTATTATTAAATCCGGTGCATTGTTTGTCACTAGGGTTTGGCAGCGGACTTGCCCCGAAAATGCCCGGTACTATGGGTACTTTAATTGGCGTATTGTTGTTTATTCTACTACCTAAGCTGGACTGGAAGATATATATTGGCATTGTTGTTTTGGCATTTATAGGGGGTATCTTTTTATGTGGACATACGGCAAGAGCACTGAATGTTCATGACCATCCAGGTATAGTCTGGGATGAAATCGTGGGTTATTTCATTACGATGTTTATGGTTCCAAAGAGCGGTTTGTGGATTTTAATAGGCTTTGTCTTGTTCAGAATATTCGATATTCTTAAACCTTGGCCCATATCATTAGCAGATAAGAAGGTGCAAGGTGGCTTTGGTATTATGTTAGATGATGTTATGGCTGGTGTTTTTGCATTGATAGTTATTCATATAATGCTAAATTTCTTATAAAGTTATGTTATTTATCTCAAAAAAACTTTAATTATTTTGAGATCACATGCCTAATAATAAATCTAAATTAGTCTTAATTTTTATCTTTTCGCTTATCTCGATGTCGAGTCAGGCAGATATTTATAAATATATCGATAAGTACGGTCGTGTCGATCTGACGGATAAACCTTCTCATATTGGATACAAGCGACTGGTTAAAACATGGAAGGGTTGGGAAGAAGCCAAATTTCCGAAAAATTTTAGTTGGGTAAAAAATCAGAAAAAATTTGATCCAACGATAAGAAGTGTCGCGAAGATGTACAAACTTCCATACGCTCTATTACATGCTGTAATTACAGCTGAATCATCTTATGATCCAAATGCTGTCTCGCGTGCTGGTGCAGTAGGATTGATGCAATTAATGCCGGAAACTGCAAAACATTATGGAGTAAGTGATCGACGCAATCCAAAACAAAACATTTCTGGCGGTTCACGTTATTTGCGATACCTATTAAAACTATTCAAGAATGATTTGACACTGGTATTAGCAGCTTATAACGCTGGAGAAGGCACTGTAAAAAAATACGGCAATAAGATTCCACCATATAAAGAAACTCGTAACTACGTAAAAAAAGTTCTCAAGTATTATAAGAAATATCGTAGCTCAATGAGCTAAGCAAGAATCCAGAGATGCAACAATCTGCCTAGTGTGAAAACAAGAGTACCCATTATTGCTATGAAAATATCAACACATAATACTAGGATATTCAGGTTATGTTTCTTGTCTGACACCTAATCAGGAATCTTTTTTCCAATTTCCCCAGATGTTGCGAGGTATTGTGGGACTCTCGCTTGATGAAGAGTCATCTTCATGTGCAGACTTGTTTGAAATTATTTCAGCTGGTGAGCCAGGTTGTTGCTCCAGAGGTATAGTTCTATCCCTTGGCGGCAGTTGGCATTGCTCATCATTAGGTCTCGATAGTCGTTTGAATTTATAAAGATAAAACCCTTCTATCTTTTCTCGAGCCCAAGGTGTTTTACGCAGAAATTTTAAGCTTGATTTGATGCTGGGATTACTCTTGAAGCAGTTGAGGTCGATAGCATTTGCCAAACTCTCCCAAGAGTAATGATTTACTAACTCCGTTAGTAAGACTTCAAGCTTAACGCCATGAAGTGGGTTATTTTTTTGAACTTCAATCTTAGGGGGTTCTGAATCAGACATTGTGTTTTTTATTCATCAGTCACACAACCTTCAGAAGCAGTTTTTACTGTTTTGATATACTTATACAGCGTGCCTCGAGTTGCTTTGTAAGGGGGCATTGTCCAACGAGCCCTTCTCTTAGCAATAACTTCATCGCTCACGTTAAATGAGATCTGATTTCTTTCTGCATCGACAGTGACAATATCACCATTTTCAGCTAGAGCTATTGGACCGCCTTCTTGTGCCTCGGGCACAACATGACCAATTATAAAACCATGTGAGCCACCAGAAAAACGACCGTCAGTTATCATCGCAACATCACTACCCAGTCCCGCTCCCATAATAGCGGAGGTGGGTGTTAACATCTCAGGCATACCTGGACCACCTTTGGGACCTTCATATCGAATAATAATCACATCGCCTTTTTCAATTTTATCTTCTTCTAAAGCCTTAAGCATATCCTCTTCAGAATCATAAACCTTTGCTGGACCTTTAAATATTAAACCTTCTTTACCTGTGATCTTTGCAACGGAACCTCCTGGAGCAAGATTACCTTTCAATATTCTAATATGACCACTTTCTTTTAATGGTTTTTCTAACGGAGCAATAATATCTTGTCCTACCTTAAACTCAGGCAGACCCGCTAAATTTTCTTTAATCGTTTTACCGGTTACCGTCAGGCAGTCACCATTGATCAAGCTATTTTCAAGTAAAAACTTCATAACAGCAGGTGTTCCACCG
>CAJJDJ010000076.1 GCA_905182825.1 Thiotrichaceae bacterium UBA7359 | reverse complement strand
GAAATCTTTAAATGGATACGATTAGTATACGTGGTGCTCGAACCCATAATTTAAAAAATATTGATATTGATATTCCTCGCGATAAATTAATCGTCGTAACGGGTCTTTCCGGCTCTGGTAAATCATCTCTAGCTTTTGATACCATCTATGCGGAAGGTCAAAGGCGATATGTTGAATCCTTGTCTGCTTATGCCAGACAGTTTTTATCTATGATGGAAAAACCAGATGTCGATCACATTGAAGGATTGTCGCCGGCTATTTCTATCGAACAGAAGACAACTTCTCATAATCCGCGCTCTACCGTGGGCACCATTACTGAGATATATGATTATCTGCGTTTATTATTTGCGCGAGTTGGACAGCCTCATTGTCCAGATCATAAAACTTTGCTAGAGGCGCAAACTGTCACACAGATGGTTGATTTGGTTTTGACTAGACCTCAGGAAGAACGTCTCATGTTATTGGCACCCGTAGTACAGGAACGAAAAGGAGAACACCTTCAGGTTTTAGAACGCTTACGTACCGAAGGTTTTATTCGCGCCCGCATTGATGGTCATATAGTTGAGTTGGATGCTGTGCCTGAGCTTGAATTACGTAAAAAACATACTATTGAAGTTGTCGTTGATCGTTTTAAGGTTAGGGATGATTTGCAATTACGTTTAGCTGAATCATTTGAAACTGCATTGCGCTTATCAGATGGAGTGGCACTCATTGTACCTACGGAAGCTGATGGAAAAAAAGAAGAACAATTATTTTCTTCCCGATTTGCCTGTAATAAATGCGGTTATAGCCTGAGTGAATTAGAACCTCGATTATTTTCGTTTAATAATCCGGCGGGTGCGTGTGGCAAGTGTGATGGATTAGGACATGTTCAATATTTTGATCCGGGGCGTGTTGTCCAACACCCTGAATTAAGCTTGCCTGGAGGTGCAATAAAAGGTTGGGATAGGCGTAATGCTTATTACTTTCAAATGATTAGCTCAATTGCAAAGCATTATGATTTTGAACTTGATATAACCTATGAAGATTTATCAGATGAAATAAAAAATATACTCTTATTTGGCAGTGCTGATGAAGAAATATCGTTTGAATACCTACGAAATAAAAATAAAGTTATCACGCGTAAGCATTCTTTCGAAGGTGTGATACCAAACTTACAAAGACGTTATTTGGAGACTGATTCGGTCATGGTCCGTGAAGAATTAGCAAAATATCAAACGCATAAACCTTGTCAGGCTTGTAGGGGTACACGCTTAAATAAATCTGCACGCAATGTTCTAATCAATGGGATTGCTTTGTCTGATATTGCTGCAATGACAGTGATCAAGGCGCAATCATTATTTAAAACGCTAGAGCTTGATGGTGCCCGCGGCAAGATTGCTGATAAGATTTTAAAAGAGGTTAATGACAGACTTAATTTCCTAGTCAATGTTGGGCTTGATTATCTGACTCTAGAACGTAGTGCTGAGACTTTGTCTGGAGGAGAGGCTCAACGTATTCGTCTGGCTAGTCAGATTGGAGCGGGATTGGTCGGAGTGATGTATATTCTTGATGAACCCTCGATTGGTTTACATCAGAGGGACAATCAACGTTTACTAAAGACACTATATCATCTTAGAGATTTAGGTAATACAGTCATTGTTGTTGAGCATGATGAAGAAGCGATAAATGCAGCAGAACATGTAATCGATATTGGTCCAGGTGCGGGCGTTCATGGTGGTGAAATTGTTTCTCAAGGCACACCGGCAATGGTTGCCGCTGATAAAAATTCTTTAACTGGACAATATTTGTCAGGGAAGAAAAAAATACCAGTGCCGCAGCATCGTGTTCCCTATGACCCGATGAAGGTAATGGAATTGAAAGACGTGACAGGTAATAACTTGAAGCATGTTAATCTTGTTATTCCGGTTAGTTTAATGACATGTATTACAGGCGTTTCAGGTTCAGGTAAATCAACCCTGATAAATGACACGCTCTATCAAATAGTAGCACGTGATTTAAATCGGGCGAATACAACCCCAGCACCTTATGAATCAATTCATGGATTAGAACACTTTGATAAGGTCGTTGATATTGATCAAAGTCCCATTGGTCGCACACCTCGTTCAAACCCGGCTACATACACAGGACTATTCACACCCATTCGCGAATTATTTGCAGCGACGGTAGAGGCCCGATCACGAGCTTATAAGCCGGGTCGTTTTAGTTTCAATGTCAAAGGTGGACGTTGTGAAGCTTGTCAGGGTGATGGCTTGATAAAGGTCGAGATGCACTTTCTTCCAGACATCTATGTTCCTTGTGATACCTGTAGAGGTAAACGTTACAATCGAGAAACACTTGATGTCCGTTATAAAGGTAAAAATATTAATGAAACATTGGAAATGAGCGTCGAAGAGGCTCGTGATTTTTTTGATGCCGTACCTGTACTTGCGCGTAAGTTGCAAACATTAGTTGATGTTGGTCTGTCGTATATCAAACTGGGACAAAATGCGACCACTTTGTCAGGTGGTGAAGCTCAACGGGTAAAGCTTTCCAAGGAGTTGTCAAAAAGAGACACAGGAAAGACTCTTTATATATTGGATGAACCGACAACAGGTTTGCATTTTTATGACATACAACAATTGCTCGATATCCTTCATCGATTAAGAGAACATGGTAATACAATCATAGTCATTGAGCATAATCTTGATGTAATCAAAACAGCTGATTGGGTTGTCGATCTAGGGCCAGAGGGTGGTGATGGTGGTGGAGAGATAATTGCAGTGGGGACACCTGAACAATTGGCTAAACATCCCAGTTCTCATACCGGACATTACCTTAAGGTAGTTCTTGAAAGTTCACATACGCAAAGTAACAAAATGTAAAGTATCTTTTCAAACTATTTTTTTTAGAAATATGCTAAACATAAAGATGATGAAATATTAGTTAACAAGTATAACGGCTTTAAAGCTCAGTGCTTAAGTAATAAATTGATAAAGAAAATGGAGTATGTCAATGAGATATTGACCAAGTAAAAAATAAAATTAACAGATATCTTTAGTGATGATATATTGCACAATATAATTAATCTTGTTCATCATTAATTCTATCTAATTAAAGATAGTCAATAATTCGTACTAAAAGGTTTAAAATTATGAGTGTTTTGATTTGTGGGTCTATGGCATATGACCATATTATGATATTTCCTGATCAGTTTAAGAATCATATTCTTCCTGAAAAAGTGCATATGATAAATGTTTCTTTTCTAGTTCCCGAAATGCGTCGGGAGTTTGGTGGTTGCGCGGGAAACATAGCTTATAATCTTAATATGCTGGATGATAAAATTGCGTTGCCCATGGCTACAGTTGGAAAAGATTTTGATCCTTATTTTTATTGGATGGATAAACGCGGTATCAATCGACAATACATTACAGTTATTGATGGAGCTTTTACTGGACAAGCATTCATTACGACAGATTTGGATGATAATCAGATTACAGCATTTCATCCGGGTGCGATGAATGAATCACACCAAAATAAAGTTGTCGATGCTACAGATTGTAAGTTAGGTATCATATCGCCTGATGGTCGAGACGGTATGTTACAACATGCCGAGCAATTCGTAACCGCAGGCATTCCATTCATCTTCGATCCAGGTCAGGGAATGCCAATGTTTAATGGCGATGAACTTTCTCAGTTTATCGAAAAAGCAACATGGGTAACGGTGAATGATTATGAATGGCAGATGATGCAAGATAAATCTGGCTTGAAAGCAAATGAGATTTCAGCACAGGTTGATGCCTTGATTGTTACTCGAGGCGGCGATGGTTCGACCATTTATACCAAAGATAAAGAAATAGAAATACCATGTGTAAAACCAGAATCAATCACTGACCCAACAGGGTGTGGTGATGCTTATCGTGCTGGCCTGCTTTATGGGCTTGTTAATAAGATGGACTGGGAAACCACTGGGAGGATTGCATCGCTCATGGGTTCAATTAAAATTTCACAACATGGAACACAAAATCATACATTTACATTTGAAGAATTCAAAGTAAAGTTTAAAAAAGAATTTAATTTTAATATTTAAGAATAATATTTCTTCGACAAAAGAGTATCCATTTAAATAGTTTTAATTAGGCTATATTTTTCTGTTCTTGTCGTCGTTTATATAAAATAAACTCAGTATAACCGTTTGCTTGTTTACGACCTTTTAAAACCAGATCGAGTGCAGCTATAAAGGGGCGACTAGCACTAAAGTCATTCGACATAGGCACATAATTCTTGTCATCCCGGTTTTGTCGATCAACTATCACTGCCATTCGTTTCATTGCATCACGAACTTCTACTTTGGTTATAACGTCATGATGTAACCAGTTTGCAATATGCTGGCTAGATATTCTCAAAGTCGCACAATCCTCCATTAAAGCTATATCATTGATATTTGGCACCTTGGAACAGCCAACACCTTGTCCAACCCAACGCGAAACATAACCAAGAATGCCTTGTGCATTATTTTCCAGTTCATGTCGTATCTCCAACGGAGATAACTTACGTTTTGAATTCATCACTGGAATATCAAGAATATTATCGACTGGAACTTTGATGGCGCTCATCAATGCAATTTGTCTACTTTTAACGTTGAGACGATGATAATGAATAGAGTGCAATGTTGCTGCAACAGGCGAAGGTACCCACGATGTGTTAGCACCAGCCTTAAGGTGCTGAATCTTGGTCTTCATCATCTTTTGCATTTCTTCGGGCATCGCCCACATGCCTTTTCCAATCTGTGCTTTACCTTTTAAACCACACTCCAGACCAATTTGAACATTTGATGATTCATATGCCTGTAACCATTTAGCCTGTTTTATTTCTTCCTTGGGTAGAATAGGGCCTGCTTCCATATTAGTATGAATATCATCACCAGTACGATCGAGGAAGCCAGTATTAATGAAAACCAGACGTTCACTTGCTGCCTTTATACAGGCTTTCAGGTTCACGGAAGTACGTCGTTCTTCATCCATGATCCCCATCTTCAAGCTGTTTTTTGATAGATTAAGTGCTTTTTCTGCACATGCAAATAGTTCATTTGCATGTGCAACTTCATCAGGCCCATGCATTTTTGGTTTAACAATATAGACAGAGCCTTTTAAGCTATTAGGGCGTTTGGAAGTTCCTTTTAAATCGTGGATAGCGCAAAGTGATGTAACCATTAAATCCATCATGGTTTCGGGCACTTTCTTACCATCAAATAAAACCATATCAGTATAGAGGTGGCTACCAACATTACGTATCAGCATTAGACTTCGCCCCTTTTTTATAACAGGCTTACCATCAGCGCCGATGAATTCTTTATCCGGTTCCATAGTTCGCTGAATAGTTTTGCCATCTTTCTTAACGGAACGTACTAGTGTTCCTTTCATTAGCCCTAACCAGTTCCTATATACTTTTAACTTGTCTTCGGTATCGACAGAAGCAACAGAATCTTCACAGTCCATAATCGTAGTGATGGCGGATTCAACATGTATATCATAAATTTTGGCATGATCTCGGCGACCAATAAATAAAGCATCACCAAATTTGATTTCTACATGTAAGTTATGATGGGACAGTAGCACCGAGTCCGGATTGTCCGGTTCACCGGTATAACCTATAAACTGTTGTGGTTTGAGTAATGTTGTTTCAGTACCATCGCCGAAATGCACTATCAGATGATTATTTTTTATAAAATACTGTGTTACATGCTTGTGTGTATCTCTTTCCAATGCAAAATGTCTATCAAGTAGATTTCGACCACGTTCAATCACACGATCACCTCGAATTGGATTATATTTCTTGATATTTCTACAACCATTACCTTGTGGTATTGTGTCAGTTGTATATGAGGCATCATATAGGCTGCCCCAACGCGCATTCACAGCATTTAAAACATAACGAGCATTATCTAATGGTACGACAAGTTGGGGACCAGGTACTATACCAATTTCATCATCAACACCCTCAGTGTTTATGCCAAAATCTTCAACTTCATCAACTAGGTAACCAATGGTTTTGAGAAATTTTTTATAAGCCGCAGGGTTGTGTTTTATAGAACGTTTTTCAATATGCCAAGTATCTATCTTTTTTT
>CAJJDJ010000075.1 GCA_905182825.1 Thiotrichaceae bacterium UBA7359 | reverse complement strand
ATATGTCGAAAAATTGTTAAACAGATACTGCTCAAGCCAACTGGAAAAAGTATTGTTATAACTCCGAAAAAGCTGGAATTTTTGCTCGGTGTCAAACGATTCAGATATGGAAAAGCAGAAGGAGAAAACCGGATTGGACAGGTTACAGGATTAGCTTGGACAGAAGTCGGTGGTGAACTATTAACAATTGAAGCCGCAATTGTTAGTGGCAAAGGAAAAATAACTCGTACAGGTAAATTAGGCGAAGTTATGCAGGAATCAATTGATGCAGCCATGACTGTAGTTCGAAGTCGCAGTGAAGTATTAGGCATAGAGAATGATTTTTATAAAGAACATGATTTTCATATACATGTCCCTGAAGGTGCGACTCCTAAGGACGGGCCTAGTGCCGGTGTGGGAATGTGTACGGCACTGGTCTCCGCATTAAGTGGAATACCGGTCAAATCAAATGTAGCTATGACAGGAGAAATTACTCTTCGTGGAGAAATATTACCTATTGGTGGCTTAAAAGAAAAACTACTTGCTGCATTACGAGGGGGTATAGACACGGTATTGATACCATACGAAAATAAACGAGAATTAATAGAAATACCAAAAAATATTCAACAGCACATTGATGTTCGTCCGGTTCGATGGATTGATGAAGTATTTGAAGTTGCTTTGGAAAAAATGCCCAAACCAATCGTCAAATTAGAACCAAAATCTGATGCTGTTAAGAAAGATAAAATAAAGAAACACGACGAAAATGAACTAATAAGACCGCATTAATAACATACTGAATAATTATTTTTAGTTAGAGAGAAACCATTGCTTGACGCTTATTTCAGCTCTAGGTATAAATATAGAACACATAAACTAAACAAACCTCGACATACCCATATCAAATGTCTTTGAGGATTGTTGCTAACAAGGGGAATTATTACTATGAATAAAGCTGAACTTATCGATGCTGTTGCAGATTCTGCTGAGTTAACAAAAGCTGCTGCCGGTAAAGCATTAGATGCGGCTATTGCAGCGGTAACCAAAGCTCTTAAAAACGGAGACACAGTAACATTAGTTGGATTCGGCACATTTTCAGTTCGCAAACGAGCAGCCCGTATAGGTCGTAATCCTAGAACTGGTGACCCCCTCAAAATTAAAGCTTCTAAAGTTCCTGGTTTTAAGGCTGGAAAAGCTCTTAAAGATGCCATAAACTAGCGCGCCTTCACTGGGGTGCTTAGCTCAGTTGGGAGAGCGACGCCCTTACAAGGCGTAGGTCGGGGGTTCGAACCCCTCAGCACCCACCAGATCTAATACCTGAAGTGGTAGTTCTGGGAAAAAAGCAGTTTATTAATACCTGTTTTTTATAATAACACTTCAAGTTTATCGGAAATTTGCATTTTAACTTTTTCCGAAAAATTGGTTTTGACTTGCTCATATATAAGTGAAATAAATTGGAGTGGTAGTTCAGTTGGTTAGAATACCGGCCTGTCACGCCGGGGGTCGCGGGTTCGAGTCCCGTCCACTCCGCCAACATTAAGAAATTATGGGCGTGTCGTAAAAGTACGTCCGTATTTAATTCAGAAATAGAAAAGTTGAGTGAATCATCATGTTAGGATTAATAAGAGATAAAGCATCAGGCTGGATAGCTGGCATTATTGTTGGTGCGTTAGTTCTCTCCTTTGCTTTTTGGGGGGTTAGTTCTTATTTTGGACAGGGTGGTGATGTTAATGTCGCCACCGTTAATGATTCTCAGATTAAGCTCAAATCATTTCAACAGTCTTTCTATACTCTGAGAAAGCAAATGCAGTCAATGCTGCAGGATGATGCTCTAACTTTAGAAGAAGAAGCCTTCGTTAAAGAAGAAACTTTAAAAAGACTGATCGAAACAGAAGTAGTGAATCAGCTTATAAAAGATAATGGACTTCGTATAACAAATACAAAAGTAGTTGAAACAATTAAAGAACTAGAATATTTTAAAAATGATGAGGGTTTTGATCGTGATAAATACGAGCGAAAAATTATCAGTATGGGCATGGAGCCTGCTTATTTTGAAGCACAAATGCGAATGGATTTGTTATCCGAACAATTACAAGCGGGTCTGTCTGAAAGCCTTTTTGTCTTAGAGTCCGAATTAAACAATGTTGTTAGATTAAAGTCACAAACACGTGATTTAACATACAGTATTCTCAGTCTCACATCCTTCATAGAAGAGGGTGTAGTTAAAGATTCAGAAATAGATGTTTTTTACAAAGCAAACCCGCATCGCTTCATAGAACCTGAAAAAGTTAAAATAGAATATCTTGAGTTGAATGTTAATGTATTAGCTGAGTCTATTATTTCAGATGAAGAAAGCCTGAAAAACTATTATAACAACAACAAAAATAAATATGATGTTGTGGAACAGCGTTCAATAACTAAGTTGTTTGTTAAGGCAGATGCAGAATCATCGGCAGAAGATAAAGATAAAGCAAAAGAAGTTATTAATTCTGCCATCTTACTGATCAAGGAAGGCAAAAACTTTGAAGATGTTATCGAAAAGTTCACCGAAGAAGGGAAAGGTTCATTAGAATTTAGTGAGCACGCTTACACGGCGAAAGGTGTAATGGATAAGGAGCTTGACGAATTCCTTTTTGGTTCTGACGAAGGTGCAGTTAGTGGTCTGATAGAGACTGAAAGTGGTTTCAATATCGTTAAAGTTGGTGAAATTAGAGGTGGGCCTAACAATGTCTATGAAACTGTTGCTGATCAGGTAAACAAAGATTATAAAAACTCAGAAGCTAAATTACAGTTTTTTGAATTATCTGATCAGTTAACAAACTTGACATATGAGCATTCAGATACGCTTGAGTTCGCTGCTGATGCAGTTGGTGGTGTAGTCGTTGAAAGTGAATATTTTAGTAGAGACAATATTCAAAATGGGGTTCTAAGTAATTCCAAGATTATTACAACAAGTTTTAATCCAGACCTTATTAGCAACGGTCAAAACAGTGAAGCCATAGAATTAACGGATGATCATATCGTTGTTTTAAGAGTAATAGATCATAAGATAGCCACTACCAAAACGCTTGATGATGTAAGAAATGATGTTATCTCAAGCATCAAAATGGAACGTGCTGCAGAAAAGATTCATGAAACTCAAGAAGCTATCACAAAACAACTGAATCTTGGAGTTGCTCCAGAGAATTTATCAAACGATATTGAAATAGAGTGGACAACTATTGAAAAAGCCACACGTGATGATGTCAATGTTAACAGAGCAGTATTACGGTATGCTTTTCAGTCGGAAAAACCAGCCGGTGATAAATCAATTATCTTGAGTAGTCGACTTGGTAGTGGTGACTATGCAATTATTTTGGTGACTGCAGCATACGATGGTAGAGTTAATGAAGATGATGAAGCTTACAAAAAATATGATTTAGAATTAAGACGAAATCGTGGTTCAACTGAATGGCAAGAGTTTTTACAAAATGCTAGAAATCATGCCGACATAAAATTATATAAGGATAATTTTTAAAATTACTTTAAGAAATTGGTACTGATTCTTTTCTGAAATTCTTTCTTATGAATCCACTTTTGGCAAGTAAGGTTCTATTAATGCTGCACCCACACTGTCTCCCCAAACGTTAACAGTGGTCCTAAATCGATCTAAAAACCAATCAACGGCAAGAATCATACCTATACCTTCAACAGGTAAATTAACAGCATTAAGCACAATTAACATGGTTACTAAACCAGCCTGGGGAATGCCGGCAGCGCCTATAGCAGCTAATGTTGCTGTTATGAATATAATCGCTTGTTCGCCCAAACCCATTGGTATTCCATAAGCTTGAGCAATATACATCACAGCTACTGATTCATAGAGTGCAGTACCATCCATATTAATTGTCGCCCCAATAGGAAGTACAAATTTTACTGATCGCTTATCAACACCGGCTTCAATCGCACATTTCATTGTCAGTGGTAAAGTAGCCGATGAGCTAGCGGTACCAAAAGCAGTGAATAGAGCACGTAACAATTTTAGAAAATACTTTCTTCCTCGGTTACTAAAAAGCACCAAAATGATAAATAATAAGATGAAATGCAATGTTAATCCAAGGATGACAGTAAAACAGTAGCTGCCCACTGCTAATAACTCATTTTTTATAGCAATTCCTCCACCAGCCTCACCAATCTTTCCTGCGATAAGAGCAAAGATACCAATTGGAGCAAATACCATGACCCACATTACTAATTTCATCATGACTTCATTCAAGCCATCAAAAAATCGTATTATAGTGATGTTTTTCTCACCAATAGTTGTTAAAGCTGCCGCGAATAGTAGGCAAAAAACAATGACCGGGAGTAACTTGGTGTTTGCCGCTGCAGAAATGATATTTGGTGTAATTAAAGACTTAATAATATCAATAAATCCAGTTTCTGCTTTAGTGGCAACTGCTTCGGGAACGTTCTGACTTAGCTGCTCCACGCCGATGCCTGGTTGAATTAGATTGACAACAAATAAACCAATTAACACGGCACATGCAGTTGTTGACGTATAATAAAGTAGCGTCGCGCCACCTACTTTACCTAATTTACGAATATCTCCTAACGAAGTGACACCACTGATGACGGCTGCAACTATTAAAGGGATAATCATCATCTTCAACGTATCTAGGAATAATTCTCCTATCCAGACCACAGAGTTCATGGCTGCTCCAAATAACCATCCACAAATAATTCCAGCGACAGCGCCAAATAGTATTGCAATGATTAATTTGTTTTCGTTGAAAGACACCTTATTTACTTAACCCATGCCAATCGAATTAAACCCACCATCTACATAAGTGATTTCTCCTGTTATAGCAGAGGCATATTCAGAACATAAAAATGCAGCGACATTTCCTACTTCATCAATGTTCACGTTACGTCTCAAAGGAGATACTTTCTCAACATGATTTAGAAAATCACGCATTCCCTTGATACCAGATGCGGCTAAAGTACGAATAGGGCCTGCTGAGATGGCATTTACCCGTATTCCTTCCGGACCGAGACTTGACGCCATATAGCGCACATTTGCCTCAAGACTAGCCTTTGCAAGTCCCATGACATTATAATTTGGCATTGCTCGTACAGCGCCAATATAACTGAGAGTTAGCATGGCGCCATTTCTATTTTTCATCATTTTTCTGGCGGCATCACCAAGTGCTGAAAAGCTGTAAGAGCTGATCTCATGTGCCATTAGAAAGCCTTCACGAGTAACATTTTCCAAATATTCTCCATTTAATTGTTCTTTAGGTGCATACGCCACAGAATGTATCAATATATCTAGTCCATCCCAATAATCATCTAAATGCTCGAATACTGACTGTATTTGTTTATCATCAGCTACATCGCAAGGTACGATAATCTCGGAATTGACCTCAGAAGCATATTTTTCAACTCGACCACGTAATTTTTCATTTTGATAGGTAAATGCGAGTTCAGCACCTTCACGATGCATAGCCTGAGCAATTCCCCAAGCAATAGATCGATTGCTTGCAACGCCAACGATTAGAGCGCGTTTATTATCTAGTAGTCCCATCTGTTTTTTCCTTTGATAATTGATATTTGAATCTTTTTGTTTATTTAGTATCAGAGTGTACAGAAAAACATACATGTTTATAATGTATCTGTGATGACAAAATATATAAAAATAATAAAACGAAGTATTTTAGATTGCAGAACTATTTCGCAATTGTCTTTTTGCTTGTTATTACTTTGTACGGGATGTGGGGATTCTCTATGGAATAATCCCTATCCTAATCAGGATTCGGCAAAAAACATTCATTATGATTCATTTTCAGAGCGACCCAAGCATCTCGATCCTGTCAGTTCTTACAGTTCAAATGAATATGTTTTTTTAGGACAAATCTATGAGCCACCGTTACAGTACCATTTTTTGAAACGGCCTTATGAATTAATTCCACTTACAGCTGCAGTGTTACCAAAACCGAGATTTTTCGATAAAGATGGTCAGCTTTTAAAGGAAGGTTCTAACCTAGAAGATATATACAGGGTCAAATATAAGATATCTATTAAACCAGACATTTTATATCAACCACATCCGGCATTTGCAAAAAGTGAGAGTGGTAAATATCTTTATCATGATCTTAATACTAAAAAACTAAGCAATATTAACGCATTATCAGATTTTAATATGGTTGGTACGCGTAAACTACTCGCTAAGGATTATGTCTATCAAATAAAGCGGATGGCGCATCCACGAACACACTCCCCCATCTCTGGATTGATGGCCAAATATATTTTGGGACTTAATGAATTTGCCGAAAAACTTTCAAAAATAGAAAAAGATAATCCCGGGTTAAGCTTTATTGATTTAAATGATTACGAGTTACCGGGAGTAAGAGTCATCGATGATACAACTTTTGAAATAATACTGAGCCAAAAATATCCACAGTTTCTTTATTGGTTATCAATGTCTTTTTTTGCTCCGATGCCTTGGGAAGCAGATTACTTTTATTCTCAAGAAGGGATGACTGATAAAAATATAACACTTGATTGGTATCCTGTGGGTACAGGTCCGTTTATGCTATCTGAAAATAATCCTAATCTTCGCATGGTGCTCGAACGAAACCCGAACTTTCGTGGTGAGATGTTTCCAACAGAAGGAGAAAGAGGGGATCGGGAATCAGGGTTGCTCGATGATGCAGGTAAAAAAATGCCATTTATCGATAAGGCAATATATAGTCTAGAAAAAGAATCAATCCCTGCTTGGAATAAATTTCTTCAAGGTTACTATGATACTTCAGGTATTGTTTCCGATAGTTTTGATCAAGCAGTTCAATTTGATTTGCAAGGTGACGCAGAACTAACTAGTGAAATGCAAGCGAAAGGAATTCGTTTATTAACTGCTGTGACGACATCTACTTCATATGTGGGCTTCAATATGGAGGACGAGGTCATAGGTGGTGATACTAAACGTGCGCGACTTCTTCGACGTGCAATATCAATCGCTGTAGATTATGAAGAATACATATCTATATTTGCTAATGGACGAGGTAAACCAGCACAAGGGCCTATTCCTCCTGGTATTTTCGGTAATGTTCAAGGAATAAGAGGGATTAACCCATATGTTTATAATTGGAATAAAGACAAATCAGTTCGTTATTCGATTGAATATGCAAGAGAATTATTAGCTGAAGCAGGCTATCCAGGTGGACGTGATAAGAAAAATGGTAAACAACTAGTTCTAAATCTGGATTCTCCAGCAGCAGGTCCGGGTAGTAAGGCTAGTTTTGACTGGATGCGTAAACAATTTGGAAAACTTGGAATAAACTTAATAATACGTGCAACTGATTACAATCGTTTTCAAGAAAAAATGAGGAAAGGTACTGCACAAATTTTTCAATGGGGCTGGAATGCGGATTACCCTGATCCGGAAAATTTTTTCTTTTTACTCTATGGACCAAATGCAAAAGTTGATCATAATGGAGAGAATGCAGCGAATTATAAAAACCCTGAATTTGATGAATTGTTTAATCAGATGAAAAGTATGTCTAATAACCCTGAAAGACAAGACGTGATTGATAAAATGGTCGAGATCGTTAGACGAGACGCTCCATGGATATGGGGTTTTCATCCAGTTGGGTTTTCACTCCATCACCAATGGTACAAAAATGCTAAACCAAACTTGATGGCTAATAACAAACTTAAGTATAAACGCATAAAACCAAAAATACGTAAAGAAAAGCGTGCTTTTTGGAATCAGCCGATTTGGTGGCCAATTACTTTATTAGTTTTTCTATCAATTATACTATTATTACCTGCGCTCTTTTCTTATCGCCGAAAGGAAGCTGAGTCAATTTTATGATTAGTTATATTCTACGCCGCATTGCATATGCTTTTCCGATATTGATCGGAGTGAATATTATTACTTTTGTTCTATTTTTTGTGGTTAATACACCTGATGATATGGCACGTATGCAACTTGGAGTGAAACGTGTTAGTGATGCGACAATCACAAATTGGAAAGAAGAAAGAGGTTATGATAAACCGATACTTTGGAATAAAAATGCCGAATCTATAAAAAAAATAACGGACACAATATTTTTTCAAAATTCAGTGAAGTTATTTGTGTTTGATTTCGGTCGTTCTGATAGTGGCCGTGATATAGGGCATGACATCAGTCAACGGATGTGGCCAAGTCTTGCTATTACAGTTCCTAGTTTGATATTGGGGTTATTAAGCTATATTTCATTTGGTTTAATACTCGCATTTTTTCGGGGAACTTACGTTGACGTCTCCGGTGTAATTCTCTGTGTCATCATGATGTCCATCTCGGGATTGTTTTATATTATTGGTGGACAGTACCTTATCGGTAAATTTCTTCATCTCGTACCTATCTCAGGTTATGACACGGGTCTCCATGCAGTAAAGTTTACAATTTTACCCATCTTTATTGGTTTAATTGGTGGGATCGGAGTAAGCACCCGTTGGTATAGAACTATTTTTCTCGAAGAAATGGGAAAAGATTATGTCCGTACAGCAAAGGCTAAGGGCTTATCTGAAACTCGCGTGTTATATCAACATGTACTCATGAATGGATTAATACCTATATTAACAGGAGTTGTGGTTATTTTACCTAGCCTGTTCATGGGTAGTTTGATTGTGGAATCATTTTTTGCGATACCTGGATTAGGGAGTTATACCATCGATGCGATTAGTCGACAGGATTTTGCCATTGTTCGCTCGATGGTTTTCCTAGGCTCGGTTTTATACATCATTGGTTTAATCCTAACAGATATTTCTTATACCTTGGTTGATCCTAGAGTTGGTTTGAATTAAATATGCCTGTTATCTTTATTACTGATGCGCTTATTTTTATGCTCGTTTTTATGGTTTTTGCGTATGTGTTTTATGCCAGAAATCATGAGCATTTACGTGCGCCCTGGCATGCGGTTGCTTGTCGACCACTTGCAATGTCTGCTGCAATTATTCTTGTTATCTATATTGTTGTTGGCTTGCTTGATTCCGTACATTTTCATCCGAGATTGGAAACATTAAAATCTAGTGATACGATATATTCAACCGAAGTAACTAGTTTATTAGATCTTGTTCTTGATGATTTGCATCAGAATACAGAACGCACCTATTCGGCCCCTTTGGCAAGTTATTCCTTTGCTAAAGAGATGATTGATCTTCCTGATGGAAAGCAAGTTAGAGCTTATGCTAGATTAAAATATGGAGGTTCGCATCTTGACGATCCTGAGTTTGATAGTTTGGTCGATATTATAAAAAAAATATTTATTGGTTTAGCATATGGATTATCTGTCAGTTTGGTTTTATCGGGTTTTATGGTTTTTATTTTGAGTAAGTCTCATAAAATTAGATTTAAACAGGCATTGAATAAAATTTGTAAAAATGAATTTCCTGTCGCTTGGACGGCAATGCTTATCACAATAATTTTTACTGTTATAGGTTTGTCTGTCGTGTATAACTTATCACAATATTATCATGTTTTTGGTACTGATAAAGTTGGTCAAGATGTCCTCTATCAAGCTATCAAGAGTGTTCGCACAGGGCTACTTATTGGTAGCTTAACAACG
>CAJJDJ010000074.1 GCA_905182825.1 Thiotrichaceae bacterium UBA7359 | reverse complement strand
GGTGAATTCATTGACAATAAAAATAGCAATAACGCAGATCACACTGGTAATGAGTAAGGCCAATTGTGCAGTGATTTTTTGTTTAAATGAATTAGTTTTCGGATTCATTTTTCTCCCAAAGCCTTGGGTCGGGTATAATAATCAATCAAGGGAACGAGTCCATTCATAATCAAGATTGCAAAGGCAACACCATCAGGATAGCTGCTCCAGGTTCTAATGATATAGACAAATAAACCTACTCCAACACCGTAGATAATTTTTCCTTTTGGCGTAGTAGATGAACTAGCAGGGTCAGTTGCAATAAAAAATGCACACAGCATCGTTCCACCTGTGAATAAGTGAAATAATGCAGGAGGGTACACCTCAGTATCAATGAAATTGAAGAATAAGCTTACTAGAAAAATACTGCCCACTACATATAGCGGGATTTCCCAGCGGATAATTTTGTTGATGATTAAAAAGATGCCACCTGCAAGATAAGCTAAAGCGATCCACTCCCAACCTTTACCACCGAATGAGCCATACAGTGGACTCGATTCAATTTCAGACACCATGGCCATTAGACCTAACTCTAATTTCATGTTGGTCAACGGTGTGGCACCTGTTATAGCATCTAATTCGATTGGTAGTCCTGAAAAAATAATGTCGATGTTTTGCCAGATGGTTAATTTCTGTTCTGCAAACCCACTTAAGTCAGGCCAATGAGCCATTTGGATAGGAAATGATAAGAGCACAAAGACATAACCGGCCATGGCAGGGTTAAAAGGATTATTACCAAGCCCGCCAAAGAGATGCTTAGCAACAACTACCGCGAACGCAATTCCCGTGAAGGACACCCACCAAGGAGTATAGGGTGAAATAGTAAGTGCAAAAAGTATTGCAGTGACTATAGCTGTGCCGTCAGTAATCACAGGGCGAATCATTTGTTGACGAAGTATTAAAACTAACGCCTCAAGTATTAATGCAAAAACGACGGCTAATATACAATGAACTAGGATACCTATCCCAAAATAATACGTACTCAACAATATTCCAGGAATTAGTGCATAAAGCACTTTGCGCATTATTATTGTGACGGCATTTTTTGAGTGAGTATGTGGTGAATATATCTGCATATGATTAAGGAGCAGGCATCATAGTGATACAATCAACAGGACATGGAGCGACACATAATTCACAACCCGTACAATAAGCATCTATCACACTGTGCATTTGTTTAGGGGCACCGACGATTGCATCGACAGGACAAGCAGCAATACATTTAACACAACCTATGCAGTGTTCTTCTTCGATTAAGGCAAGTTGAGGCACTATGTATTTATCTGTTTTTTTGTAAAGAGGTTTTATCTCTGTACCTAAATTCAATGACAATGCCTTTACCGTTTCATTGCCACCCGGTAAGCAGCGGTTAATATCTGCTGAATGATTTGCGATAGCTACTGCATAGGGACGGCAACCATTAAAGCCACAATCACCACATTGCGTTTGAGGTAATAGTTCTTCAATTGACTCAATGTCTCGAGGGTGTTTTTTCTGCAAGACGTTTTCTTTTTGATTTGATGCAAGATGCCCAATAAGCATTGTAAGGACAATGATGAGTAATAATGCGATTAAAAATGAAATATTCACTTTAGACCTGCCAGTCCCATAAAGCCCATTGAAAAAATTCCCAGTGCGATAAGTAATATTGGTAAGTAACGAAAAGGTTCGGGCACATTATTATTTTCAATACGTTCGCGTAAGCAGGTTAATACTAATAGCAGAAACAAAAAACCAACACCTGTACTAATACCGTATAGCATCAATCTAAAAAAAGAATAATTTTGTTCTTGAAATAGTAAGATAACAGCTAACAAGATTGAGTTAATTAATATGACAGGAACTACGGCATCGACCTCTTTATGCATGGGAAGTAGTAGTCGATGCATCAATTGTTGAGAAGAATATACAACAACAATGATCAATATAACGTAGAACAAGAGATCGAGGTATTGTAATGATAATGGAATGATTATTAGATGGTCGAATAAGTAAATAGCAGGTAGACAGATCGCTAGGCAATAAATAGTAGCTAATCCAACCAGCCAGGCTTCATTCATGCGTTGGCTAGCAGCGACTTGCAGATCAAGACCAACAAGATTGGTTAATACGAGGTTATTAACCAATGCGGCACTAAATAATAAACCGAATAGTTCACTCATTAAATGAGTATCGGATTTTTAAGACGTTACAACAAGTATTGATTTACTTCACTTTCATGCCCGGCTCTGCGCCTTTTCCTGGATGGAGGATAAAAAGATCTTTTCCACCGGGGCCAGCAGCCAGAACCATACCTTCTGATAATCCGAAACGCATTTTTCTGGGTGCCAGGTTTGCCACCATAACAGTGAGTTTTCCTTCTAGATCTTCTGGTGCATAGGCTGATTTGATGCCAGCAAAAATGTTGCGTGTTTCATCACCCAAATTCAGTGTTAGTTGTAATAATTTATCAGCTCCTTCAATATGTTCTGCCTTAACGATCTTGGCGATGCGTAAATCAACCTTCATAAAATCTTCAAAAGAAATTTCATCGGCGATAGGATCATCTGCAAGTGGACCGGTTAAGACGGCTTGTCTAGTTTCGCTGACGTTTAAATCTTCTTTACTTTCTTCAACCATGGCGTCTACATGTTCCTTCTCGACTCGAGTCATCAAGGGTTTAAATTTATTTATCTCGTGATCAGTTAATGCTGAAGCAGCATCTTGCCATTGCATTGGTGCAATATTAAGAAAGCTTTCAGTCTTAGCGGCTAATACAGGCAATACAGGTTTCAAATAGAGAATAAGTAAGCGAAAGCAGTTGATACCCATTGTACATACAGATTGCAACTCTTCGTCACGGACTTTTTCTTTAGCGATGACCCATGGTTTGTGATCATCAATGTATTGATTCGCTTTATCAGCTAAGGTCATGATTTCGCGCATTGCTTTAGAATATTCTCGCGTTTCATAAGCGTTAGCTATATTTTTATTTGCATCGACTATTATTTTAAACAGCGCTTCATCATGGATTGATGCGGATAATTTTCCTGCGAAACGTTTTTTGATAAAACCTGAACAACGGCTGGCAATATTAACGACTTTACCAACTAGATCCGAATTAACACGAGCAGTGAAGTCTTCCAGATTTAGATCAATATCATCAACACCTGCTCCTAATTTGGCCGCGAAATAATAACGCAGACATTCAGGATTTAAGTGGTTCAAATAGGTACGCGCAGTTATAAATGTACCGCGAGATTTAGACATCTTTTGCCCATCGACGGTCAAAAATCCATGGGCATAGATTGCGGATGGTTTTCTAAAGCCACTGCCTTCCAAGATTGCAGGCCAAAATAAGGCATGGAAATAGATAATGTCTTTACCGATGAAATGATACATTTCGGTATCACTACCTACCTTACACCACTCGTCAAAATTTAACTCTGTTTTATCACACAAATTCTTAAAGCTAGCGAGGTAACCAATAGGTGCATCTAGCCACACATAAAAATACTTCCCCGGTGCATTTGGGATCTCAAAACCAAAATAGGGTTTATCGCGAGATATATCCCACTCCTGTAAACCGGCTTCAAACCATTCATCAAGCTTGTTTGTAACTTCTACTTGTAAATGACCTGCACGTGTCCATTTATGTAACATTTCTTCAAAATCACTAAGTTTGAAAAAATAATGTTCCGATTCTTTTTCGATAGGGGTTGCGCCAGAAACAGCAGACACCGGATTTTTTAAATCTGTTGGGTTATAGGTTGCGCCACAGGATTCACAGCTGTCGCCATATTGGTCAGAAGTTCCACACTTAGGACACTCGCCACGAATAAAGCGATCTGGCAGAAACATTTCTTTTTCAGGATCGTAGGCTTGTTTTATGGTGCGCTTATTGATGTGACCTTTTTCATTCAGTTTTTCATAAATCGTATTCGCTAGCCGTTGATTTTCACCAGAATGAGTGCTGTGGAAATTATCAAATTTGACAGAAAAATCTTTGAAATCGGTCTGGTGTTCATCAGAAATACGCTCAATTAAAGTTTCTGGACTGATTCCTTCCTTTTGTGCACGTAACATAATGGGAGTGCCATGGGCATCATCCGCACATATGTAATAGCAAGTATGACCTTGCATTTTTTGATAGCGCACCCAGATATCCGTCTGAATGTATTCTAATAAGTGTCCTATATGGATTGAACCATTGGCATAGGGAAGAGCACTTGTCACTAAGATTTGGCGTTGTTTGTCTTGCATTATTATTAAGGCTAGAGATATTTGAGGCGGTAAAGTAGCATTATTCAATAGCAGCGTGAAGAGAAGCCGATAAATAATGTAGAATACTTATCCAATTCATAGTCAAGGTCATAAATAAATGTCGGTAGCCAGTCGTGAACAAGTAGAATCAATACTTTCTGAAATAGTCGATCCCAATAGTAAAGAGAGTATTGTCAGTTCAAAATCAGTAAAAGATATCACTATTAATAATGATGTTGTTTCCATTACAGTTCAGTTGGGTTATCCAGCTGAGGGCAATAAACAAAAACTTATAAATACAATAACTGCAGCACTTGAAGAACATGGCATTTCTGAGCCTAATGTTAAAATTTCCAGCAAGATTGTCTCTCATTCGGTGCAACAGGGAGTGCAGCTTTTGCCTAATGTTAAAAATACGATTGCTGTGGCTTCGGGTAAGGGTGGAGTAGGTAAATCGACAACCTCAATCAATCTTGCCCTCGCGCTCCAAGCTGAAGGTGCCACAGTAGGAATACTCGATGCTGATATCTATGGCCCCAGTCAGCCGCGTATGCTCGGCCTTAAAGGTAAGCCTGATACAACGGATGGTAAAACTGTCGAACCGAAAGTGAGTTATGGTGTGCAATCAATGTCGATTGGTTATTTAATCGAAGAAGATACACCGATGATTTGGCGCGGGCCGATGGTAACCAGTGCATTAGAACAATTACTGAATGACACGAATTGGCAAGATCTTGATTACTTGATTATCGATCTTCCACCAGGTACGGGTGATATTCAATTGACTCTATGTCAAAAGATTCCCGTCAGCGGGGCTGTGATTGTAACAACGCCTCAAGACATCGCCTTATTAGATGCTAGAAAGGCGTTAAAAATGTTTGAAAAAGTTAATGTACCTATCTTGGGAATAATTGAAAACATGAGCACACATATTTGTAGTGAATGCGGCCATGAAGAACATATCTTTGGCAGAGGTGGTGGTGATCAAATGTCCAAGCAATATGACATTGATTTGCTTGGTTCACTACCTCTAGACATTCGTATTCGAGAAGGTGTGGATAACGGTAAGCCTACTGTTGCTATAGAACCTGATTCAGAGATTGCCATGAATTATCGTGATATTGCTCGACGAACTGCTGCAAAACTTGCTATTCAATCAAAAGATTATACTAATAAATTTCCTAAAATTGTAATTGAGAATAATTAAATGAGTGTTAAATCAGACAAATGGATTCGTCGCATGGTGAAAGAACAAGGGATGATAGAACCCTTTGAAGCAGGCCAAATAAAAACGAGAGGTGAAGAAAAATTAATCTCATATGGTACTTCAAGCTATGGTTATGATGTGCGTTGTTCAGATGAATTCAAGATTTTTACCAATGTACATTCGGCAACTGTTGATCCTAAACACTTTGATGAAAAAAGTTTTGTGGATGTGAAGTCAAATAGTTGTGTTATTCCGCCAAACTCATTTGCACTTGCGAGAACGGTCGAGTTTTTCCGTATCCCAAGAAATGTGCTGACGATCTGTTTAGGTAAATCCACATATGCGCGTTGCGGAATTATTGTTAATGTCACGCCACTTGAACCTGAGTGGGAAGGTCACGTAACGTTAGAATTTTCAAATACAACTACATTACCTGCAAAAATTTACGCTAACGAAGGTGTTGCACAGGTTATCTTTATTGAGTCGGATGAAGTTTGTGAAACATCATATAAAGATCGTTCTGGTAAATATCAAGGTCAAATAGGAGTTACTTTACCAAAAACATGAGATGCCTCCATGTGCAGCAAGTTCATCTTTTTAGTTACCAATATTTAGATCAGACTTTAAATGGATAATTTATTAAAATAAATTTTTTCAATTAAA
>CAJJDJ010000073.1 GCA_905182825.1 Thiotrichaceae bacterium UBA7359 | reverse complement strand
TAGTCCAAAGATAAAACATCATGACATAATTCAAAAAGATGCTTTCAATTCACGCTTGTCATAAAACTCTGCAATGAAATTACCTAACATGTTTCGAGTGATCGCATCTCGTAGTCCTTTCATCAAGTATTGATAATAATAAAGATTGTGTATCGTGTTTAATCGAGCACCTAAAATTTCATTCGTTTTATCAAGATGGTGTAAATAAGCTCGCGAATAATTTTCACAAGTGTAACAAGCGCAGTTTTCATCAACTGGTGATTGATTATATCTATGCGCAGCATTACGAATTCGAATATCACCAACTTCTGTAAATAAATGACCATTACGCGCATTACGTGTTGGCATAACACAATCAAACATGTCAATGCCTCGACTCACCGCTTCGACGAGATTTTCAGGCGTCCCTACTCCCATTAAATAGCGCGGTTTATCTTCTGGCATTCCTCTCGTAATGTTGTCTAGCACTTCCATCATAAGTTCAACCGGTTCTCCCACTGAAAGGCCTCCAATGGCATAACCATCGAAACTAATATCAATTAACCCATTTAATGATGCTTCTCGTAAATCTTTATGCATGCCACCCTGTACTATACCAAACAATGCATTCTCATTATCACCATGCGCACACTTTGATCGTTGCGCCCAACGTAATGATAATTCCATCGATTCTCGAACTACTTTTTGAGTTGCTGGGTAAGGCGTGCACTCATCAAAGATCATAACGATGTCTGCATCAAGTATGTGTTGATTTTGAATCGCTTCTTCAGGCCCTAAGAAAATATTAGAGCCATTTATAGGTGATTTGAAATGTGCTCCTTCTTCAGTGATTTTGCATGATTCAGCCAAACTAAAGACTTGAAAACCACCAGAATCAGTTAATATAGGTTTGTCCCAATGCATGAACTGATGTAATCCGCCAAACTCTTTAATGACTTTCATACCGGGACGTAGCATTAGATGAAATGTATTACCTAAAATAATCTCAGCACCAATACCAACCAATTCTTCCGGCGTCATCCCCTTTACTGTGCCATAAGTACCAACCGGCATAAATGCCGGTGTTTGGATCGTTCCACGAGAAAATTTTATCTGTCCCCGACGTGCGTTCTCATCTTTAATGGATACTTTAAATTCCATCTTAGTCTTTTTGTTTACCTTTAATTAACATAGCATCACCATAACTATAGAATCGATATTGCTCTCTGATGGCATGTTGATATGCATTCAACACTTTCTCTTGTCCACCAAAAGCTGCGACTAACATTAACAAAGTTGATTCTGGTAAGTGGAAATTAGTGAGCAGTAAATCAACCATCTTAAACTTAAAACCAGGATAGATGAAGATATCGGTATCCCCTTTAAAACAAGTAAGTGCACCACTTTTTGCTGCTGTTTCTAGACTTCTAACAACCGTTGTACCTACTGCTAATATACGACCACCCTGTTTTTTAGTCTCATTGATTTTCATAACTACATCTTGCGACACACACATGTACTCACTATGCATTTCATGTTTCGAAATATCATCTATACGTACTGGTTGAAACGTGCCTGCGCCAACATGCAAAGTTAACTTCGCGTTATCAATGCCTTTTACTTTTAATTTATTAAGGAGATCATCAGTAAAGTGAAGACCCGCAGTAGGTGCAGCCACTGCCCCGGGTTTATCAGAAAAAACGGTTTGATAGCGCTCTTGGTCAATATTTTCATCTTTTCTATTAATGTATGGAGGCAGGGGCACATGACCAATCCGAGCAAGCAAATCACTGATCTTTTCTTCACCAATGTAGTTTAGTAAAAACATACTACCTTTCCTACCCTTAACAACGAATCGTATGTTGTCTTGCAACTTTAAACTCGTGCCTTCTTTTGGCGACTTACTAGCACGGAGTTGAACTAACAATGTATTTTCATCTAGAATTCGTTCTAACATTATCTCAACGCTACCGCCGGTTTCTTTTTTTGCATACAAGCGTGCGGGAATAACACGGGTATCATTTAAGACAATTAAATC